>DAOQBQ010000007.1:0-15557 GCA_035355175.1 Candidatus Dojkabacteria bacterium | reverse complement strand
TAAACACTCTTTTGCTCTTTAGAATTAAGTCCTGATGATTATTGTTAGTAATAATAGTAGTCGTCAGGCGATAGATATTTATGATGTTTATCGCCTGGCGATTGTAGCGGAGCGGAACTACCTGATCTCCATCCCGAACTCAGAAGTAAAACGTTCCAGCGCCGAAAATACTTGAACCTTTGGTTCTGGGAAGATAGGTCATTGCCAGGATTTTGAATTCGAAACCCCACTTTAATAGAGTGGGGTTTTTATTTTATAGGGTTATTAATGGCAAAATTGCAATTTACAGGATGTTACGAATATATTCTTTTAATATAAATATATGCGTAGTAATGTTCTCAGAAGTAACATTTGGCTAGTTATAAATTTCTTAGAAATGGGCACCAAATATTTCTAAGTGATAAAAACGAGTAATTTATAGCCAACAATGTTAGTAAGGCTTATAAATAGGGCATACTTGCGAGTACAATATTGGAACAAAACCAAGTGTTTTGAGCTATAGTTTGTATAGATTCTTATTAAATTTCCATTGTGATATACTATTCTAGCAGATAAAATTATAGGCTATATAAACTTGGAACATGAATGTATTAATTTTGAGGGTTTAGACCAAGTTGGGAAGGGGGATGCTGTTAAAAATCTCTCTTTAGAAATCTCTGAACTTGGATATGATACATCTGTAATCTCTTTTCCATACTATGCCACGCCTCTGGGCTTTTGTATTAGAGATATACTTGTTAATGGTGTTCCAGATGATATTGAAATGGATAGAAGTAGGGAGGTTGAGGTTAAAATGTGCCTTTTTGCATTAAATAGATTAGAGATATTAAACTGTATTTTGTGTGATAAAAAACATGATGTTTATGTATTTGATAGAGGTCCTTTTAGCTGCGCACTTACAATTGGTTATCATATATTTCAAAATAGAGAGGATATTGATAAGAAGGAGGAGCTTGTTGATAAAGGTTTATATTTGGATTCGTATTTTAGGGAGATTCTTAATGTAGATAACTGTGTAATATATCTTAAGCACAGAGATATTAGGTGGGAGAAAAGCAGGGATAAAGAGGTTAGTGATTTATATGAACGAAGTGAAGTTCAGGATATTAGTGCAAATATTTATTCAATTTTTAGTAAAAAGATTGGGAATGGTTGGAGAGATGTTGTAACTAAGAATGAGAAAGGGTGGAGGAGTAGGGAAGATATAAAAAATGAGTGTTTAGATATATCAAGAGAAAGAGGTGTTTTAAATGATTTAGGGAAGAAAAGTAATAATGGGAGGCAATCATATCTAGGTATAGATGAGATTCAGAAGTTCTTGTACAAGGGTAGTAGGGTAGATGACTCACTAATTAATGATTGGATGGCCGCTATACAGTGTAATGATAAGAAAGAGGTGTACAGAGTATCTGAACTAATTTCAGATAGCTTAGTGAAGGCTACAAGAGTGATTAATTGGTATGACTGTAATATTATTAATGAAGTTAAGAATTTAATTAGTGAATTTCCTGAGATTCTTGATATTATTGATCATAAATACGGTAAAGTGTTTTTAGATAAATTCAAAGATTCGCTTAGTGACTAAAAAAGAAAGGGGATATGTTCTGTTAGAAAAATTAGAGGAAATGTATCCTAATGCTCAAACAGAGTTAGAGAATTGGAGTACACCTTTTCAGTTTTTAGTTTGTATTATACTATCCGCTCAGACTACAGATAGGCAGGTTAATAAGGTTACAAAAAAACTGTTTGAGATATACCCCGACGGGTATACACTGTCACTTGCAAGTGAGAAGGAGATAGAGAAGTATATCTCTTCAATTAACTACTATCATACAAAGGCAAAACATATTAAAAAGATGTCTGAGATAGTAACTAGAGATTACAATGGGGAGATTCCGATAGTCTTAGAGAGGCTTTTAGAGCTTCCGGGGGTGGGGTATAAAACGGCTAATGTATTTCTTAATGATCTTTATCAATTAAATCAAGGGATAGCAGTAGATACTCATGTTAAAAAGACGGCTATTAAGTATGGGTTAACTAAAAACAGCAATCCTGATAAAATATCTAAGGACCTGGAGAAGATATATGATAGAGAGGATTGGTACAAGATAAATAGGTATTTTGTACTGTATGGTAGGTACGATTTTAAAAAGGATTTAGGTATTTAAAATATTAAGAATTAAAAAATGAATAATGGGCAAACAGATAATGGTAGCTTGGGTTCATCAGTTAGGATAGAGATGGATGAACTTAAAATGGCAATGCATACTTTTGAAGAAGATCTTCTTCCTCAGTTAATTAATGGGAATTTAAATTTTTGTGAAGAGATTGGACCTAAATATAATATGGATAAGTTTGGGAGGAACCTTTCGGTGAAGGACAACCCCGATTTCCCAGAAGGAGTTGATATTAGTCTAGGAGAAGGGAAGAAGTTGCCTGTAAATCAGGCGCACTCTTTGTATACAAAAACAGTTCTTCAAGATCCTGTTAACAAGGGATATGTTAGGATTGATCAAATAAAAGTCAATCCAGCATATATATTTCCAAAAGGGCAACCAGACAGATTCCTTTCAGCAAAAAATGCAGAACTTAGTAGAAGGTACAATGGGATATATGGTGCAACTAATCTAGATTTCAGTGCTTTTGATATGGCAGAAGGAGAGCTTACAATGGGGGAGATGCTCAAGCTTGAATATGATGGATATACTTATGAACTTAGAAAGATGATAAATAAAAAGGGTGAGAAAAAGATATTTATGCAGGTTGGACAAAGAAGAAATGGTGGAGAGATAGAGAAGGTATTGAGGAGATTAAACGAAGTTTCGAATTTAAATAGTGATAATTTCGATGGTCTTAATCAAATTTGTTCTAAAGCAATTAATAGAGCTAAAAGGATAATAGGTATTGTTAAAAAATAGTATTTCCTGATATAATCAGCACGCAGTAAAAATATTTTAGTGTATGTATGTAATGCTGCTAATTCATACATCGCCATAGGATAAATATATGGTAAATACAAAAGATAAGGGTACAAAGGCAGAAGATATGTCTATGTATTCAGAGTTAAATAGCTTCCTAGATAATAGTTCAAATAAGATAAAACAGCTTTCAAGAGGGGATATTGTTGAGGGAGAGGTTGTTGATATCAATAATGGTGTAGTTATTGTTGATGTTGGATTTAAATCTGAGGGTATAGTTGCTGGTAGAGAGTTAAAATCAGAAACACTTGACTGGACTCAACTTAAGGTGGGGGATAAGGTATTAGTGTATGTTGTAAAGCCAGAGGATGATAAGGGTCAATTAGTTCTCTCTATTAGAAGAACTCAACAGGCAAGTGCATGGTTAAATCTTGAGAATGCAAAAAAGAATAATGATGTTGTAGAAGCAGTTGTTGTTGAATCTAATAATGGAGGTTTAATTGTGGAGATAGGTAAGGGTATAAGGGGCTTTATTCCTACTTCTCAATTAGATGCCACAAGGGTATACGCAAATGGTGTTAGACAGGTTGGTAAAGATATATCTTCTAAGGTGCAAAAGTCATTAAATTCGTTAATTGGAGTGGATATTAAGACTAGAATTATTGAGTTGGATAGAGAGAAAAACAGAATAATACTTTCCGAGAAGATGGTAACTCAGGCAAGAGATTTAGAGAAGAGAGCTCAAACATTAAAGAAAGTAAAAGAGGGAGATGTCTTAGAGGGTACTGTAAGTGGTATTACTCCCTTTGGTATTTTTGTTAATGCTCAGGGGTTAGAGGGGTTGGTACATCTTTCAGAGCTTTCATGGGACAAGGTTGAGGATATTGGAGCTATATACTCTGTTGGAGATTCAGTTAAGGTTATAGTTATTGGTCTTTCTGATGGTGGGAAGAGAGTTGCATATAGTGTTAAAAGATTGCAGCAGGATCCATGGTCACAGGCGATTTCTAAGTTTAAAATCGGAGATGTTGTTGATGGTGTTGTTCAAAAGGTTGTTCCTTACGGAGCTTTCGTAAGGATAGGGGAGGGATTAAATGGTCTAATCCATATCTCCGAGCTATCAGATAAGCTTGTAAAAAATCCTGAAGATATTGTTAAAGTTGGACAGGATGTTAAAGTTAAGATTCTATCTATATCCTCAACTGAAAGGCATTTAGGTTTAAGCTTAAAAGCATCTTTGGAGGCACCTGCTCAAAAGTTGAATAAAGAGGAGTTGGCAGAGGCAATCGATGCCGCTATTGATTCAGAGATTAAGTAATTCCTTTGTAAATTAATTAAAAAGAGGGTTTTTTAGCCCTCTTTTTTGGTATAATTGGGTATGGAGAGAGTAACAAAGAAGCAGATATTTAAAAGGGTTTCTAAAAATGCACGAATATGTTTGCGAACATCTTCCTTTATCGCGGAACATTTAAAGAGTGCATATATTGAGCCAGAGCATATTCTTGTGGGTATTCTATTAAATGAGAATGCTTTAGCAACAAAGATAGTAATTAGTATGGGATTTGATATTAAAGAGATTGTTGGCAAGATACTGGATAATATGGGTATTGATATTACTGCTAATACTAATATACAGAGAGAGATTAGGTTGTCTCCAAGAAGTAAAGAAGTTTTGAGAAGGTCGTATGACTGGTCGCAGAAACTTTCTCATGTTTATGTTGGAACAGAGCATATGATGTTAAGTATATTAGAATCTAAAGACATCTTTATAATAGATTTAGTAAATAAAGGACTTACTCAAAAGGCTTTCCAAAAGAATCTGTTTGAACACGCTACATACCCTCTAGGTGTATTAGCTAAACCAGAGATGGCAGCTACTGGACCCCAACAGGGTAAGATTTTGGATATCATAGGCAAGGATCTTGTTGAATTAGCTAAGGCAGGGAAACTAGACCCATTGGTAGGTAGAGAGGATGAGCTTTCAAATGTAGTTAAGATACTTAGTAGGAGAAAAAAGAATAATCCCATTGTTGTTGGTGATGCAGGTGTTGGAAAAACAGTTTTGGTAGAGGGATTGGCTCAAAAGATTGCAGATGGTAGAGTTCCACCCTCGTTAAGAGATATGAGGTTAATATCTTTAGATGTTGCCAGTATTACTGCTGGTAGTCGGATGAGGGGAGATATTGAAGAGAGGGTTTTAGAGATTATAGATGAGGTTGCAGAGTCCAAGAACATCATTCTTTTTATAGATGAGATTCATAATATTCTTACCTCTGGGGTTCCAGGGGGTTCTTCTGAAATTGCTGCAATATTAAAACCAGCTCTTTTGAGAGATGATTTTAGGTGTATTGGTGCTACTACTACTGATGAATACTCTGCATATTTTGAGAATGATAACGCACTAGCAAGAAGGTTTCAGCCAATATTTTTGAAAGAACCAAGTATAGAGGAGAGTGTTCAGATATTAAGGAATTTAAGACCCATATTTGAGGCACATCATAATATTAATATTAGTGATGAGGCAGTTAAATTAGCTGTAACTCTCTCAGATAGGTATATTAGTGATAGGTATTTACCAGATAAGGCAATAGATCTTTTAGATGAGGCGAGTGCAACTAAGAGATTAAGTGTCGAGGGGGAGTATGAGGGTATATCATCTTTGATGTCTAAATTAAGGGGTATACAGAATGCAAAAAAGGAGTATATTTTACAGGGTAGGATGGATAGAGCTGAGAAATACAAGAAGAACGAAGAGCTTTTAGAGAAAAAAATTAAAAGACTGGAAAAGAAGAGAGAGGATAGCAAGAGAGAGAAGAGTAGTGAGGTAAATGTTGAGGATGTTCGTAAGGTTGTTTCTAATTGGACAGGTATTCCTCTTAATACGCTTGGTAGTGAAGAGAAAGGTGCCCTTTTGAAATTGGATTCAAGGATTAATAAATTAGTAATTGGACAAAAAGAGGCAGTTGGTAGTGTTGTTTCCGCTATTAAAAGAGCAAGAACAGGGATTTCTGATGTTAGTAGACCTTGGGCCTCTTTCCTTTTCTTGGGTCCTACTGGTGTCGGCAAGACTGAGTTGGCTAAGGTTTTAGCAAAACAGCTTTTTGGTAACGAGGATAGGTTAATACAGATAGATATGAGTGAGATGATGGAGATGCATAGTGTTTCTAAACTAATTGGCTCTCCTCCGGGGTATGTTGGTTATCAAGAGGGTGGTTGGTTAACTGAAAAGGTTAGGAGAAATCCTCACTGTGTCATACTCTTTGATGAGATAGAGAAAGCGCATCCTGATGTTCTAAATATCCTTCTTCAAATTTTGGAGTATGGTCATTTAACCGATGGAAGGGGTAGGAGGGTTAATTTTAAAAACTGTATTGTCATATTAACTTCTAATATTGGCGCAGAGGAGATAGGCAAGGATAAGGTATTGGGTTTCTCCTCGTCTAGTCGTATTTCTAAGAATGAGAGTAGGTCGGAACAGGCATATAACTCTATGAAATCAGAGCTTATGTCTGAATTAAGAAGAACATTGAGGCCGGAGTTGCTTAATAGGTTGGATGATATTGTAATATTTAGGGCATTAAATAGTAGAGATGCTAGAAAGATTGTTGAATTACTTTTGGGTGAGCTTAATGATAGGTTAGGTAATCAAGATATATCCGTATCTTTGAGTAAACCACTTCTGTCATATATCGTGAAGGAGGGTTTTAGTGAAGAGTATGGTGCTAGACCTTTAAGAAGGGTTATTCAGGATTTAATTGAGAGTACGGTTGCTGACTATATATTAAAGAATGAAAAGAGTGGGGAGATAAAATTGGATTTAAAGGGTGATAGGGTTACTGTATTAAACTAAATATATCTTTTTATGAAATATATATGTAATTCTTGTGGTAGTGAATCTCTAAAGTGGTCTGGAAAATGTAATGTATGTGGGGAGTGGGGTACTTTAGAGGAGTTAAATGATGTTCAAGAGGTTCCTAATGAGAAAGGTAGTAGCAAGAAAGCTCCTTATAGGTCTATTATAGAATACAGAGAAAGTTCCGATAGTAAAAAGAGGGTAAAAAACAGATTAAGTACGGGCTTTAAAGAGTTTGATAGGGTACTTGGCGGAGGTTTAATTGATGGAGAGGTTGTATTAATGAGTGGGGAGCCCGGTGTAGGAAAGTCTACACTTCTTCTTCAAATAGCTCTTCATCTATCTTCTAAGAAAAAAATTCTTTATGTATGTGGTGAAGAGTCTCCATCTCAATTAATATCTAGATTAGATAGGTTGGCAGGGCAGGGTGGTAAGCCAGAAAACATCTTTGTTACAAATGATGTTGTTGTTGAGAATATATATAACCTTGTATCAGAAGAGAAGTTCGGTTTAGTTATAGTTGATTCAATACAAAGTGTTACATCTTTAACATCTAAGGGATATCCTGGAAGTATTAGTCAGGTAAGAGCTTCTGGTGCAGTTTTAACTAGACTATCAAAAGTAACTGGTGTTCCATCTGTGTTAGTGGGACAGATAAACAAAGGTGGGGATATAGCGGGGCCTAAGATATTAGAGCATATAGTGGACTGCGTTTTGTATATTGAGGGAGGAGAATTTAATCAGTATAGGATACTTAGGGGTATGAAGAATAGATTCGGCTCTACAAATGAGATAGGTGTATTTGAGATGACATCAATGGGTTTGGATGAAGTTGGGAATCCATCTTTAGTATTTTTAGATTCTAAGAATGCTGTTTCTGGAAGTGCCATTGGAGCAATTGTTCAAGGTTCTAGGGTTGTATTTGTAGAGGTACAAGCACTTGTTGTAGAAAGGGGTGCTGAGGTTGGTCCTTTGAGAAGGGTTGCAAATGGTATTAGAAAGCCAAGATTGGACATGTTGTGTGCGGTGCTATCAAGAAGAGGAAGAGTATATTTGGGAGATAAGGATGTGTTTGTTAATGTGGTTGGTGGTGTAACAGTTTCTGATCCTGCTGTAGATTTAGCGGTTTGTGCGGCTATTAAGTCTATTGTAAAAGATGAGGTTTTAGATAAAGAGTATATTTACTTTGGTGAAGTTGGTTTAACAGGAGAGATTAGGGGTACTTGGGGATTAGATTCTGTATTGGCTGAGGCATCAAGGGTAGGGTACAAGGGAGCATATATTGGTAATACAACATTAAAGGGTAAAAAGGATATAGGGGTATCAGTAATTAAGAGCATCAGCAATCTTTAGAAATTTTCCATCAACAGTTTCCGTAACACGCTTGTAGGAGAAAACCTCTCGTAACACAGGGTACTCATAACCCACATGTTTGCTTGTATTGTAGGTAAAACTTAAAGATGCGCACATTGTAGATATTTGTTATGGGGTTGACATATTGTATATACTCGGGTTATAATATCTTGTTCATTCAATAGTAAATGTGTATATCTTAACTTTCTCCCTTTGTCTGGGGTGCCACAAACACATCTGGGCAAAAGGAAAAGGTTAAGATATATGATACTTTCATTATCTTTACTTTCTTGGTAAACTTAATGAAGAGAGTTTGAGAGGGAAGCACACAGTGCTCTTCGATTTTATCTACATAATAGGATTAGTAGATGAAACCGGGGTCGGTTGGGGCAGTACCGATCCCTCTTGTTTTTTCCTGTTGACTTCTTAATTCTGATTAAATATACTTTAAGAGTCGAATGGGTTAATTGCCCAAATATTATTTATTTCCCTGTTATATATGGTAAACAAAACAAAGAGTATTAAAGAGTATGAGGATATGACTCTAGCTATGCTTCGTGCTGAAGCAAAAAAAATTGGTTTAGAAGACTTCATGGAGTTGCAAAAAAGAGAGTTAATTATTGAGATATTAAAAAAATCTACAGCTGATGAGGGCTTCGTATTTGTAGAGGGTATATTAGAGGTACAAAAAGATGGTTCACACGGAGTATTAAGAACAGATGGTCTACTTCCAGGTGATAATGATGTATATATATCTGGTTCTCAGATTAAGAAATTTAGCTTAAGAACAGGAGATGTAGTTTCTGGTCCAGCTAGATTGCCAAAGGATAAAGAGAAGTATTTAAGCTTGCTTAGAGTAGATACAGTTTATGGGAAGCCCGCACTTGAGGCGGCTAATAGGCCTCAATTTATGAAAATGACCCCTATATTCCCTAATAGACAGATTAAACTTGAAACTACCTCTGATGTAATTTCAACTAGAATGATTGATTTACTTTCACCGATAGGATTTGGTCAGAGATCTATGGTTGTTTCTCCACCTAAAGCAGGTAAAACATGGTTACTTAAAGATATTGCTAATGGAATTGCTTCTAATAATCCGAAGGCAAAATTAATAGTAGTTTTGGTAGGTGAAAGACCTGAAGAGGTTACTGATATGAAGAGATTTGTTAAAGGAGAGGTATACGCGTCTAACTTTGATGAACTTCCTGAACAAAACTGTAGAGTAGCAGAGATGGCACTCCAAAAGGCAATGTGTATGGTAGAGTGGGGAGAGGATGTCATTATCCTTATGGATAGTATTACTAGATTGGCAAGGGCATACAATATTACTATGCCAACATCTGGTAAAACTCTTTCTGGTGGATTTGATCCTGTTGCTTTGTATCCTCCAAAGAGATTTTTTGGTGCCGCTAGAAACTTTGAAGAGGGTGGAAGTTTAACCATTATAGCTACTGCATTAGTAGAAACTGGTAGTAGAATGGATGATTTAGTATATGAAGAGTTTAAAGGTACAGGTAATATGGAGCTACATTTAGATAGGAAGCTGGCAAATAGAAGGATATATCCATCTATTGATGTTACAAACTCCGGTACTAGAAATGAAGAGTTCCTACTTGGCAAAGAGGTATTGAATCAGTCTTGGAGAATTAGAAGGATGTTAGAGATATTAGATCAAAACGAGAATCCTACAGAGGTATTGATTAGTCAACTTAGAAAGACTAAATCAAACGAAGAGTTTCTTGCAACATTGCACGAAGCTTAATTCTGATATAATAGTAGAGTAATTTTCATTTTTCTTAAATGGAATTAAATGGGCGTAAACAAAATATATCGGGTTTAAGCTTTAGGGATCTTTCTTTGGATTCTAATTTAGTAAATGAGAACGGTGAGTATATCCTTTTAGATAGTGATATTTCAAGTGATAAAGATTTAAGTAAAGTAGGAAAGATATTCAGATTTATTGCTGAAAAACTTAATACTAAAAAGGGATTTATCGCTTTCATAGTTGATTTTAGTGAGTATGCTTTCTCTAGACTTAGAGTGGTATGGGTTTTACTTTCTGTTCTTTTTGAAATATTTTTTAGGAATTTTGATTCTATTAAAAATTCCGTTATTAAAAAGATGTTCTGGGGTAGAGGAGCTTTTCTTAAGTATGTTGTACAGATTGCTGTAGTGGTAATTGCAGTTATACTAAGCATCTCATATATCTATAGGACACCAACTATAATAAATGCTAATGAGGAGGATTTAGATTATGTTTCAGTTTCTGAGAATGATTTACTTGCTATGAATGCAACTTTAAATACCTCTATTCCAAAAGATAGGGAGGAAAGGGGTACGGAGATATATATTGTAATGAATGGTGATACTTTGAGTGGGATAGCTTCTAAATTTGGTGTTTCAATACAAACTATTAAATGGGCAAATAATTTGACATCTGATTTAGTAAAACCTGGTCAAGAATTAGAGGTTCCTCTTTCAGATGGTGTTCTAATTACTGTCAAAAAGGGCGATACATTAGCTTCTTTGGCAAAGAAGTATGCTGGTAATGAACAAGCAATAGCAGATTTTAACTGGTTAGATTATCCATTTACATTAGTAGAGGGTCAAGAGTTATTTATTCCTGATGGAAGAATGCCGGAGGCACCAAAACCGGTATATGCTAGTACGCCAAAAACATATATTAGAGGTTCAGGTACATCTGGTTCTTCAAGTGGCGGGACCTTTGATCCCAATGTTGGAAAGTTTTTAGGCTGGCCAGTTGCTGGTGGCTCTGCGAAGATATCTCAGTACTACAAAGGAAGTTTACATAGAGGTATCGATATTGCTGATAGGAACCTACCAAATGTTTTAGCCGCTGCCGGTGGTACTGTAATATTTGCAGGTTGTTCTGGATACTGTCCTCCATTGGGTTCTACTTACGGTGGTAGTGGATATGCTTGGTCTATTCAGATAGATCATGGTAATGGGTATTCAACATGGTATGCACATTTAAAGAATATTTATGTAAGAACAGGGCAGAGTGTATCTGCAGGTCAATCTATTGGTCAAATGGGTTCAACGGGTAGGTCTACTGGACCACATTTGCATTTTGAGTTAAGAAGGGGTACTGCTTACGGTACTCAAATTAATCCAAAGTTGTATACCACTTGGTAATTTATGTATAATTCGTGAGTTGGGCTCATAGTTCAGTTGGGAGAATATCGCATTCGCATTGCGAAGATCGCCGGTTCAAATCCGGCTGAGTCCATAGATAGTAAGGGCCTGTAGCTCAGTTGGCTAGAGCACATCGCTGGCAGCGATGGGGTCAGGGGTTCAAATCCCCTCAGGTCCATTCATAAATTTTTGCAATTTCTCTGTTTGAACAAATATCGTAATCATAGAGTGTATATACACAGCGATTTTTCACGGCCATGTAAAACGCTTTAATGTAGAGGACTTTTCAAAAGTATTCTTTTGAAGTAGAATACTAATATGTCAAAAGAGTATAAACCTAAAGAATTTGAAGAGAAGTGGCAAGAAAGATGGTACAAAGACTCTTTCTATACTGCTAAAGATTTAGATAAAGATAACCCAAAATACTATCTACTAGTAGAATTCCCATATCCCTCAGGTCCTGGAATGCATATTGGTCATACGAGAAATTACTCTATGATGGATACTGTTGCAAGATTGAGGAGAATGAAAGGTTTTAATGTTATGTATCCAATAGGGTGGGATGCCTTTGGTTTACCTACGGAAAACTATGCTATTAAAGTAAAAAGACCTCCTCAAGAGATTACTAGAGAAAATATTGCTAATTTCAAAAGGCAGATTAAAAGGTTGGGAATATCATTTGATTGGAGTAGAGAGGTCAATACCTCTGACCCATCATATTACAAGTGGACACAGTGGATTTTCCTTAAACTATATGAAAAAGGACTTGCGTATAAGTCCGAAATGCCTATTAACTGGTGTCCGAAATGTAGGGTTGGGTGTGCAAATGAGGAAGTTATTAACTCACTACATGAGAGATGTGGCACACCAGTTGAAAGTAAAAATTTAAGCCAATGGGTACTAAAGATTACTGAGTATGGTGATAGATTAGACTCAGATCTTGATTTAGTTAATTTTCCTGATTCAGTTAAGGCTCTACAAAGAAACTGGATAGGAAGAAAGACATGGTACGATATAAAGTATACTGTTGAGAATAGTGATATTGAACTTACAGTATCTACAACCAGACCTGATACACAATTTGGTTCTACTTTTGTTGTAATCGCACCTGAGAGTGAGAAGTTAAAGGAGTTACAATCTCTAATGAGCGAGGAGAATAGAAGTGCTGTTAAGAAGTACATTGAAGAGAGTTCTAGAAAAAATATTTCAGAGAGGGAATCAAGTGAATCCGAAAAGAGTGGTGTATTCACTGGGCTTTACTGTGTCAATAGCATAACGGGAGGTAAGTTGCCAATATGGGTCGCAGACTTTGTATTAACAACAGTTGGAACCGGTGTTGTAGTTGGGGTGCCTGCTCATGATGGTAGAGATTTTCAATTTGCAAGTAAATATTATTTACCAATCATCAGGGTTATTGAGGGCCCAAACGGTGATAGGGGTGATGTAAAATCTTTAGAGGGTGTTTATGAAGAGGACGGTATTGTTTTTAATTCGGGCTTTATAAGTGGGCTTAGCAGTCAAGAGGCTAAAGTGAAAGTGGGTGAATACCTTAAAGAGAAAGGTGTGGGTGATGTTGTTACTAGGTACCATCTTCATGATTGGATATTTTCGAGACAAAGGTATTGGGGTGAGCCCATTCCAGTAGTCCATTGCCCTAAGTGTGGTACTGTTACTGTTCCAGAGAGTGAACTACCTGTAAAACTTCCAGAGGTCTCAAGTTATGAGCCAACTGATTCAGGAGAATCCCCGTTAGCAAATATTCCTGAATGGGTTAATACAAGTTGTCCGAAATGTGGTGGCCCTGCAAAAAGAGAAACTGATACAATGCCCCAATGGGCTGGTTCAAGTTGGTACTATTTGAGATACTGTGATCCAAAAAATGACAGCAAATTCGTTTCAAGAGATTTAATCGATTACTGGATGCCTGTTGATCACTATGAGGGTGGGCAAGAGCATATTACATTGCATCTACTGTACTCTAGGTTCTGGCACAAAGTTCTTTTTGATTTAGGTCTTGTAAGAGATAAAGAACCGTATAAAGTGAGATCAATACACGGAAATGTTCTGGGAGAGGGTGGTTCTAAGATGTCTAAATCAGTTGGAAATATTATTAGTCCAGACGAATTGATTGATAAATACGGTGTTGATGTTACTCGTGCATATCTTCTATTTATGGGTCCATATGATAGTGATGTAGAGTGGAGTACTAGAACAATACAGGGGGTTAACAGGTTTGTCTCTAGATACTGGGCTTTCTTAAACAGTGCTTATGCTTCAAAAGTAGAGGAAAGTGATATGAAAGTTAAGAGTGGTGTAGAAAAGTTAATTAGTAAGGTAGAGGGAGATGTTTTAGCATTCAAATTTAATACAGCAATTGCTGCTTTAATGGAGTTTTATAATACTTTTTCAAAATCTTTGTTTGATATTAAAGACCTAGAGAAATTAGTTTTAATATTAGCACCAATTCTTCCTCATATGGCGGAAGAAGTTTGGTGTTCTACTATGGGGAGAGGATATTCAGTTCATACTCAAAAATGGCCAGATATTAATGAAAATCTGCTAATTGAGAGAGAAATTGAGATTCCTGTGCAAATAAACGGGAAAGTAAGGGGTAAGATCACTGTTAGAGAGGATGATAAAGAGGAAGAAGTTAAGAAAAAAGTCTTATTATCAAATACTCTAGGACACCGTTTATCAGATAGTCAAATTAAAAATATCATATATGTTCCTGGGAGGATAGTGAGTATAACTTTGTAAGGGGTAAATATAGTCAAAAACCCTTTGACAAGTGTATACATTTCTACTATTATTATACCACAGACTTAATAGCTCAAAAACTATTGATAATACTGAACAAAGTTAGGTCTAAGAAGTATGATAAAAGTTAACTGCCCAAAAGTAGCAAAAAACTTGTTCATTTTGCTGATTGTATCCTTAGTTTTTGCTATATCAATTTCAACTTCTGCATACGCTTTAACATCGGAAACAATTAACTTCCAAGGTAAGATAGTAAGAAATGATACAGGCCATGAGGGTCTAAATGTAATACCAGGTACTCCTGCGTGTGTAGTTGATGGTGCAGGTAACGATACATGTGATTTTCAAGTTGCTTACTATACGGCTTCAACAGGGGGTACACTTCTTTTAACTGAGAAATTTAATAATGTAGAAATAGGGCAGTATGATGGTGTCTTTGAACTATCTTTGGGCAGTGGTTCAATGACAACAACATCTCAATGTAGAGATGGTACATGTAATACTCCAATGGAAGTAATATCAGAGTACAATGACTTGTATGTTGAACTTAAATTTGCACCAGATGGTACAAATTTAACAGAAACATTTACAAGGATGCCTTTAGAGGCGAGTCCTTACGCAATGTTTTCAAAGTATGCAGAAGGAGCTCATGATGCATTTAAGTTAAGCACATCTCTTAGCTCTACATCTCAATCAAATCCTATTACAGGAATGATCTATTACAATACTACCGATTCGAAGATGAAAGTTTACAATGGTACTGCTTGGGAAAATGTTAATCTTTGGACCGATGCCGGTACATTTACATACTTAACATCAACGACAGATGATCTAGTATTGGGTGCTTCAACTGGTGGTGCAGACGGTATTTTCTACTTTGATATGAATGCTAGTGATGGTAGCTATTTTGATGTAAATGATACAAGTAGTAACAGACTGTTTACAATTCTTAGTAGTGGTAATGTTGGTATAGGGACAGCAACACCTGGGGCTAAGCTAGAGGTAGCAGGTTCGGCTTCAACAATAACGAATGCTTCTGGAGATCTAACAATTTCAACGGGAGGATTGAATGGAAATATATTACTTTCTCCTCATGGGACTGGTAGTGTTAAAGTAAATTCACCATTTGCCATAAGGGAAACAGGTACAACTCCAACTTTCTATACGTATTTTACGGGGGGAGATCAGAGTGGAGATATTACTTACACGTTACCAACAACATCTGCGACAGGTTTTCTAAAAAACACATCTGGTGTACTTTCATGGACTGGACCGAATTGGAGTGAAATATTGAATGTGAGTAGCGTGTACATGGACTATAAGCCGAATAATACAGCCTGCACTGGTGGCCAAGTACTAAAATATACCGTTGGAACAGGATGGCTGTGTGCTGATGATAATGCTGGGAGTGGAACAACCGCATGGGATGACATAGGAGATCCAGATGCTAATTCTTTAATAGCTCATGGGGCATTTCTTTCCGAATTTACATTTAATACAATTACTTCAGGTAGCGC
>DAOQBQ010000006.1:0-16240 GCA_035355175.1 Candidatus Dojkabacteria bacterium | reverse complement strand
CATCAAACATTACTTTAAAGAACCCTTGAAGTGCTAATAGTTTCATTCTTAGTTCGTCATCACCCTCCTCAGATACACCTGATAGTTCAAATGGGTTCATCTTGTGTCCTTTATCTTGTGAGAAAGATATATATGAACCACCTACTGCTTTTGATAGATCTTCATACTCCCTTTCAGGATCTATAATTATGATATCTGTTCCTAACATTAAACTTCTAACTGCTTCTAATTTTACAAAATAGCTTTTACCTGCACCTGATTTAGCAAATACAACAGTATTAGCATTTTCGAGTTCAAATCTATCAAATATAACTAAGCTATTGTTATGCATATTTATTCCATACATAATTCCATGATCCATTGTTAACTCTGATGTAACAAATGGGAATGTAGTAGCTAAAGATGTTGTATCCATGTTTCTAGTTATGTAGAGTTTGTCTAGACCTAATGGTTGTGTACTAATGAATGCTTGTTCCTGTTGAAGAGTTGCAGATTTAGCAGTAACACTTATAGCGGCAAGAGTAGAGGTTACATTACGACTATACTTTTCAAGTAACTCTTTAGTTGGTGCATATATTGTTATATACATTGTAAAGTGGAAGAACTTCTCTGTTCCCTCTGCAATTGAGTCTTGTAACTGTTGAGCATCAGAGAGAGCAACTTTAACGGATGGATCTACTACCTTTCTTTCTTCCATTTGACCGTATATTGTGGCTTCCATTTCACCAATCTTCTTTCTAAGTTTGTCCAATATTACTTTAGAATCAACAGGATAGTAGAAAGTACTGATTCTAAGAGAGTGTTCAAAATTGATAATGGGGGATAACCAGTTTGGTCCAACAAACCTAGGGTATCCACTAATAAAGAAGGATCTAAAGTAGTAGTTACCCATTTGTAGAGTATTAAAGTCTACTTCTAAATCTATTGGAGCCAGTATGTCCTGAGTTGTTAGACCATCATATTTAGCCACATTGGGTTCTTTTGAAATGGCCGAAGGTTCCGTCTTTTTAGGTATAAAATTATCAAGAAATCTAAATAGGATATTCTTTTTTTTCTCCTTTTGTTCTGGTTCATTGTATCTCTCTTTTGTATCAACTTTTATTCCATCCTTCTTTTTTTCCTGTATTGTACTTATCTCTTTATCTAGATCTTCTCTAAAAGAGGCGTACTTATTTTCAGTAAGAGAGCTATTTTTCTCTTCTAACATCTCAACTGTTTTTGATTTATATTTATTCTCTTCCATATTTATTCTCTGTTGACCTCTTCTTCAGGATTATATATTGTATAGAACTCTGATATTAACTCTTTGTTTGTTAATTGATGACCCATTACGCCCATACCTACTAGCTGTTTAAGTACCTGGTCTCTTTTTGGTATTAAAAAGATTTTTGCTTTTTCAAGTAACTGTTCCTGTTTTAATTGTAAGTTCTGCTCCATTTCATCTCTAGTTTTCTTAGATTTAAGTAAACTGCTCCCAGGTAGCTCTCCTGCTGGATTGAAGGGGATTACTATGAAGAAGTTTTTATCTAAAACATCGTTTTGTACTATTAGGTTCTGTATAAATTTCGTGTATATGTGTAACTGTTGTTTAAGACCTTCAGACATAGAGCTATTCTCCTGGTTAATTAGATAGTCTACATAATTAGATATATCTATTCTTCTTGTTCTAATTAATATTTGAATATGAAAATTTAGTGCATTGAGAAGTCTTGAAAATGCAGTTATTTTACTATCCTGTTCATACTCTGCAAGTAGATCGAAGTTAATAGCAGTAGTTTGTATTACCATTGCTACACTACCACTTTTAGTAATTATTAAATCATCTACAATATCCTTTATTTCAAGATGATCCTGTGTTGATGCTGTTGTTCTTGCTCTAGCGTTTGTATCCATAACTATATTTTTATTTTATAAGGTAATTTACCCATATTTTTTGTTAAAACTATTTTTATAGGTATAGGTTTAGAAGGTAAGTTTTCAAACTCTATATTGTATATACCATCAGGGAATACTCTGTTAGATATGAAGTATCCATTTTTATCTGTCTTATTAGCATAAAGTATTTTATTATTAGAGTCTTTAAGATATGTATTTATACTCGGAATAGGTTGATTATTATCTCTTACTAACCATATATTTATATTCCCAGGTAATTTATCAACACTTTTAATATTAAATTGGTATTTACTAATATTCTCCTCGTTAATTATTATTGAGTTATCATTTGAAGTAGGAGTTAATATATCATCTTGTGGTTGTTCTTTAAATATCTGCTTTTTAATTTTATTTATATCAAATCCTCCAATTATTTTTGATTTCTTCTGTTCTGTTTGAATAACGGGTTTTGCTCTTTGATTTTTTAATTCTGTATTTAACCATACTCTTTGAGTAGGTTTGTTTATAGCATTAAAGAAGTTTGTTACGAATTTATCTGCTGGTTGATCATTAATTGGAACTAAAGCAAAGAATGCACCTAGTGCAGAGAATATTACAAATATTGGAACGCCTATTATTCCAGGTATTTGATCCTTTGTTGTAAAGTAAAGAAATATACCTCCGATACCTACACCTAGAGCTAGGTATGCGAACTCTCTAAGAGTAAACTTAGTAAAAAGTTTAAACTCCACATCTAAAACATTTTGTGGTATGGGATGTTGTCTCATATATTATCTAGTTTACCAGAATTTTATTTAATAGTAGAGGTATATAGTATTTATACCCCATTCAGATGAATTAGCTGGGCATCTTTAAGAATCTCTTTAGGTAGAGATTTATAATCTATTACTGTTATAAATGTTTGTTGTTTATTTAATAACTTTTTATCAAATATTTTTTTAGTATTTAGAATATCTAATTCAGATGCGATATCATCAAGTAAGAGTAAAGGGTAGTGTGATGTCTTTTTATATATTATCTCTTGAGTTTGGAATATTAATTCTCCTATTGCTAATCTTTTTTCTCCTCTAGAGCCAAATTTCCTAATATCTTTATCTTTAGATATATCCCAGTCATCTCTATGCGGTCCTATATTAGTATATCCAGTTGCAATATCTCTTCTTTTATTCCTCTCTAACTCTTTATCAAAGCACTCTCTAAGGTACTCTATACTGTTTAATTTCCTTTTATCAAAATCTATACTAGTTTTATATTTAATTTCATACTCATTACTTGATAGCTCTTTAGATAGTTTTATTCTATTTTGTAATATATATGCAGATGTTAATGAAAAATGATTACTCCAGAAATTTAATTGTGGGTCATTTAGAGCAATAACCCCTTTATCATAGAAAAGTTTGGCTAATTTCTTAAGATATGCATTTCTCTGTCTTAAAATCTTTTTAAAATCTTTAACCAATGTTTCATATTCATAATCATATTTAAGAATGGTGTCATCCAAAAACTCTCTTCTTTGAGATGGGGAGATCATTAGTAACTCAATCTTTTCTGGATTAAATATATTTGCAGATCTATTTTCGAAAAATTTAGAGTGCCTTGTACTTTTACCATCTATTTTTAATATCCTTTTCTCTTCATCTTTAAAATATACATAACTTTTATCATCCTCTAATGTCTCTATTCTAGTGAATATTTGAGAGCTTTGATTAATATTTACAAATTCATTCATAGATGCCCATGGGGATACTCCTGTATTAATTAAATATATTGCTTCTAATACTGAGCTTTTACCTTGTGCATTATGTCCATAGAAAATTACTATATTTTTATCAAAATCAAAGTTTCTGTCTTCAAACTTTCTGAAATTTTTTAATAGTAATCTCTTTATCATTATGTTTTTAATATACTTAAGAATGCCTCTTGAGGGATATTTACCTGTCCTATCTGTTTTAATCTCTTCTTTCCTTTCTTCTGTTTTTCTAATAGCTTTAATCTTCGTGTATAGTCACCTCCATATAGTTTAGCAGTAACATCCTTTCTAAAGCCCTTTACATCTTCTCTTGCAATTATCTTAGCGCCTATAGCTGCCTGGAGAGGAATAGGGAACTGTTGTCTTGGTATCTCCTCTTTCATTACTTCGAGTAATTTGTTTGCTTTACTTTGTGCCAACTCTTTTGTTTCAAGAAAACTTAAAGCAGGTATCTCTTGATGATTAACAAGTACAGACACTTTAACTAAATCAACAGGAAAGAAATCTATAAATTCATACTCCATAGATGCATATCCACTAGACTTGTTTTTAAGTAAATCAAAAAAGTTAGAGACTAGTGACGCAAGAGGGATATCGTACTCTAATGTAATATATTGATCTTTAAGTTGGATATCTCCTGAAGTATCTGATAGATACTTTGTATTAACATATGTTCCTCTTTTGTATTGGCATAGCTCCATAAGGGGACCCATATATCTATCTGGTGTCATTATCTTAAGTCTAACCCATGGTTCAAATATTTCAGATATTTCAGATGGATCAGGCAACTCTTGTGGGGTTTGTATTTCGATTTTACTTCCATCTGTTTTTGTTACTTTATACTCAACAGTAGGTGCGGTTATTATTAAATCTACATCATACTCTCTTTCTAATCTTTCTTGGATTATCTCCATATGCAAAAGTCCCAAAAAGCCACATCTAAAACCAGAACCTAAAAGATTAGATCTTTGATCGGAGAATGTTAATGAGGCATCATTTAAACTTAGTTTGTTTAAGCCAATCTTAAGTGGTTCATACTGATCTGTAGTAACTGGAAAGAATGTAGCATATACATTTGGTTTAGGTGTTTTATATCCAGCTAGAGGTAAAGTATCTTTCTTATCAGATACTGTATCCCCTACAGTAAACATACTAATATCCTTAAATCCGGTAGCTATATATCCTACCTCTCCTGCAGTAAGTTGTGTTGTTTCTTCTAAATCAGGTTTAAATATTCCTATCTCTGTAGGTTTAAATACCTGTTGTTTTTGTAATATGTATAGTTCTTCTGATTTACCAGGAATATATTTTACTTTTCCATCAAATACTCTTACTGCAACAACTACACCTCTATGTTCATCATAGTATGAATCAAAGATTAATGCTTTTAATGGTTTATTAATATCTCCATTTGGAGAAGGGCATCTTTCAACGATTGCATCAAGTAACTGTTCAACACCCTCACCTGTTTTACCAGATACTTTAAGTATCTCTTCTCTCTTAAAACCAAGTAGCTGGATTAGCTCATCTTCT
Source organism: Candidatus Dojkabacteria bacterium (assembly GCA_035355175.1). GTDB lineage: Bacteria > Patescibacteriota > Dojkabacteria > SC72 > SC72 > UBA2259. The sequence continues at coordinate 11,061 of DAOQBQ010000006.1, read as the reverse complement.
CTTTCCTTAATATTTATATTTGGTAAATCTATTTTGTTAATTACAGGTATTAATGTTAAACCTAATTCTAAGGCTTTTTGTGTATTAGATATTGTTTGAGCTTGTACTCCTTGTGATGCGTCTATTAGAAGTAGGGCTCCTTCACAAGCTGCTAGGGATCTGGATACTTCATATGAGAAATCTACATGTCCCGGAGTATCAATTAGGTTTAATTCCGTATCTTTCCATATCATTCTACAAGCCTGAAGTTTAATCGTTATACCTTTCTCTTGTTCAAGGTCTAATCTATCTAATATTCTTGACTCTCTTTTATCCCTAGATATATCTATATGTGCAGCCTCAAGCATCCTATCTGCTAATGTCGACTTACCGTGATCTATATGTGCAATTATTGAAAAATTGCGTATTTTATCTAAATTCATATTACCCATAGAATATGGGTAATTATATTATATTTACACTGAAAAAGGGTATTAATTACTCAATCTCTTTTATCTTCAATTCGAAGTCTTCATTGAATTGAACATTAGAGAAACTTTCAACAACAAGATATACAACATATTTCTGATTAGGTGCAAGAAGTATATTCTGTGTAGTCACATCACCATTAGGACTTTGTAATTTGTATGATTGATCATTAATTATCATAGAGATATTAGAGTAGGTAGGTAAATGAGTATTTCCATATATCTCTAATTTCACATCTATATTTCTGTTATTCTTTATCTCTAATATTGGCTTAGAGTATCTATCTGCTTCTCTTCTTGTAAGTGTAGTTGTATATGTAAATGTACCACTCTCATCTTCAAGTAGTTTCTCTCTTCCAAATATTTGGTGTGTTCCTTCTATCGCATTTATTTCTACTCTTGCCTGTTCAGATACACCTAATACATCTAAATTCTTTAATACTTTTGTAATTGGTTCAAGATTAACAACTGTAATTGTTGGTATTATGAATATCAAAGCAAGAATACCAAATGCAAATGGTTCTAATACAAGGGTAAAAAATTTTTTAAGTTTCTGATTTTTCATTAGTAATATTTCTTACTATCAGGATATACCCTACTTACTTCAATTTCAAATGTTTTAAGTGCACCAAACCCAGAGAGTAGGGAAAGTATACAACCTACTATTGCAATCCATGTAAATGAATCTCCCTCTAGAGCGTTTTTTACTATTAAACCAGTGCATAACCATAGGAATGCACACCAGACAAATATTTTAAGGAATGTAGTATCATCTCTTGTAACCCACTGTATCATATTGAATTTGGCTATTTTAACAATAGTTTTAGGATTTGAAAATGTTGATTGGAATATTGCAGTTTTTATTATTTGATATATGGTTGGAACTGCAATTACGATTAGCATTATTAAATCAGATACTGAGTTAACAAAGTAAGTAACTTGTGCATCCTCAAAATATATTTGAGTTGAAAAAAGTCCATTAATATCATTACCTATTTCTAATGGAAACCCATATTTTGCGCTTACTATAAAAATTCCTAAGGCTTTCCCAGCAATCATTAATATTGCTGGAACTAAAGAATTTTTAAGTGCCCTTTTGAGTAGTTTTGACATTATCTTTGGACAGTTTGTTAAGTTGAACTGCAAGTCTAGATTTCTTTCGACTTGCTTTACCTTTGTTTATAACATTTTTCTTAGCTGCTTTGTCAAGAACTTTATAAGTATTTTTTAATACCTTTTCTACTTTATTTTTATCTCCAATATTCAAAGCATCATTAAAATTTTTTATTGATTTCTTAACTCTTTTTCTTAACCTGTCATTGTAAACAGTCTTTCTTTTTGTGCTTCTTAAATCTTTTATAGATGTTTTTAGGTTTGGCATTATTATTAATTATTAAAATGATAGATAACTGTGCTGTATTATATATATTGCAATGCAGTTTGTAAACAGAAAATTTTATTGATACACTATTTTATATATGATTAATACAAAAAAAGTTCTTTTAATTGTATTTTTAATTTCTATTCCATCTGTAGCAATAATCTCCTCTGTATATTTATTTATGAAGAGTAAGCAGGAGGTTAAGGGTGTTAGTATTGAGAAAGAGGGGTGTAATCCGTATATTACGAATGTAATACCTAATGTTGCCTATGTTGGTGAAGAGTATTATTTTGTACCAAATATCGTTGGTTGTGATATAACTGAGGTAGAATTAAGTATAAATGATGTAAGTTGGTTGTATATTAAAGAGGGTAAGTATATATACGGTATTCCTAGTATGGAGGATGTAGGGACACAAAAGTTAGAGATTGTTGTATATGGAAGATCAAGTGTATATACTCTTGAAGATTACATTATCGTAAAATCAAGTGAAAAGTAACTGGTATATTACAATTGGTGCTTTATGTTTAGTTATCATAGTTATTGGTATATTCTTTTTTAAGGTATCTGGTTCAGAGAACTCTGTGTATGTAGATGGTTGTACTCCATACAATGTAGAGATTAGAAAGGGAATAGAGGAGAACTCGGTTGATATTCTTTGGAAGAGCAAAGAAAAGTGTTCAGGATATATTCTTTATGGAAAGGAGTTAAAAGGTTTAGAGATGGTGGGGGTGGATATTGAGAATGGTATACAGAGTAAAGATCATATTATTACATTAAAACAGTTGATTAATTCAAAGGAGTATTTCTTTTCAATAGTTTCAGATGGGATTAGCTTTGGAAAAGATGGATTGCCTTTAAGATTCTCTATCGATTCTCTTTAGAATTTTTTCTTATTATTTTCTCCTCAAAGTATTTCTTTGGATTGAATACTTTGTACTTTGTTAACTCATATGTTTTATATGCTCCTGTGTTTATTAATCTCTCTGATATGAAATTCCCTTGTGGTTTTGTATATATGAACCATCCCAGTAGTAATATGAATATACCTGTAAGGATTCTTCCAATAAAGGTGTCAAATATACCTGTCTCAGGTATCTCTTGCTCCTCCTCTGTTGGGTTATCACAATCTTGTGCTAGAAGGAGATAGACCTCTGTTCTTAATGTAGCTGGATCAAGTGGAACTTCTACTGGGGTAACAATTACTTCATTTAAATTTTGTCCATTTATGGCTGTAGTTCCAGCAGTAGCTTCAAATTTTATTATTAAAGTTCCATTTGCAGGTACGCTCCATGGAGATGCTGGTTGCCATACTATCTCTTGAGAATCCCCAACAGGTGTAACGAATACGACTCCTGTATCTGGGGTAGTGGTGTTATTTATTACTGAGCTATTTAACACATATGAAAAACCCAATGGTAATTTATCTTTTATAGAGGTAATACTATCTTGTATATTTTTTACATTTGTTACAGTTATTGTATATGTTGCCTTGTTACTTCCCTCCGTTTTTTCTATACAAGTTTCAGCTACGGTCTTTCTAACTGTGAAATTAGATTTGTTCTCGTCTGTGACTACATCGTCGTCTTCATCATCGGTTGTATTTGTGAATTGAACAGTGGTAGTAGCAGAACCGATACTAGCATCATCAACAAATACCTCTCCTGATATATCAAGAGGTCCTAAATGCTCATTTAAAATATTAAATGAATCACTTGCAAAATTAGCAGTATCATATAGGTCTAATTTTGACATTGTAAGTGTGCCTTTCTCCTTCTCAACTGTTATGCCATCTATTGCTGTTAAAGCAGAGAAGCCACCACTAAAAGAGAATCTTATTTTTATATTATTACTACTTATCTGTCCAACAGATACTGTTATCTGGGATATCTTTGTTTTTCCATCTGCCTGTTGCTCTGTAATAGCGGTTATACTTGTGACACTACTTTGTCCTGATGATTCTATGTCTACAATTCTTCTACATACAGGAGAGTTTATCTGCTCTTCTTGTTTGTCTTTTGCTGTAGCAAATATCTCAACAGAAGTTACACCTTCAAAATCAGAAATCTTTTTTGTTATCTTATTACCATCTACCTTATCAGGTGTCGAGTCTTCCGAATTTATTTTAAACATATACTGTGTATAGGTAGATTCCTCAAATGTTGCCTCTACATTTATTTCATCAGTTGGTTTTATCTTTCCAGTAATTATTTTCCCATCTTGATCTTTGAGAATCATGGTTTCACATCTTGTATCTAAGATACTTCTTATTGAACAAGTTTTGTATGATTCTCTTGGAGTAGAGCTATTTAACAAGTTGTCTGCAATCTCATTTATATCACATTGAGCGTTACATGTTTCATCAGAAGAAACGGTATTAAGATTAAAAAGAAATGCTCTTTTAGGATCCCCACAGTCTGATGTAACAGCTGGGTCTATCATGTAACATCCACATGTTTTAGTATTTTCCTCTTCTGTCGGTTTAATAGTCCCTGGTTCTATTACAAAGAAGTATACTATTGCTCCAATTAGAGCCAAAAGTAAAATTCCTCCAACTACCATTAGAGCTCGTAAAGTTTTTTTAGTTGCTCTATCTTGTCTTTCCATTAAAAGTATCTATGTATATTAAATGTCTTTTTGTATATATAGAGTTTATGAGAAGAGTGATATGAATGTCAACAAGAATATTTATACAGTAGTACAAAAAAGAGTAAGACCGAGTTTTGAATCTATTTTGCCTATCTTGATTTCATAATCTAGATTACATAATTTCTCATACTTATTTTTAATTTTATCCCAGTCATATTTGTTACTAGCTTCTACTAGAGGTCTAACAGTAAAGGGGGGGACTTTTATTAAAGAGGCTATCTCTTGGAAAGGGGTGTCTTGGGATAGTAGATACTTTGTTAATGTAACTAAACGAAGGTTTCTAGCAATCATAGGTAATATATACTTTGAATCAATTCCTTGATTTAATATTTTTTCAAGTATGTGTAGTGGTTTGCCTGTAGAAGAATTCATTTCATCAAGTAATCTCCATATATCTTCTTCTAGGGTATCTTGAGTTATGGAATCTATATCTTCTTTAGATATTTTCTTATCACCAGTAAGTAGTTTTAATTTCTTAATACTGTTCTCCAATCTTTCTATATTGTAATTAGAGTACATACATAGTGTATTAATTAATTCGTTATCAATATTTAGTTCGTATTCAGAGGATAGTTGTCTTGCATATTTATTAAATGATGGCTTAGTAAGTTTGTTGTACTCTTCTAGTTGGTTTTTTAATTTAAAAAATTTAACATATTTAGTTATAGAACTTACTTTTTGATCCTCCCAAAAGATGATTGTATCGTTAGGATTTTTCGCTATATGTTCTAATATTGATGGTATTAGATTCTCTTTGTCTTTGTTTTTGTAGAGTCGTTTTATAAAGAGGATACGGGATGTATTAAAAAGAGATTGTGATGAAAAGAGGTCCATTATTTTAGAACTTTCTGTTTTCTCTCCATCTATCGATATATACTCAAGGGTGTTTTGTTCTAATAGTTTTCTAGCTGTAAGTTTAGCATTTTTAAAAGATAGGTATGTTTCATTTCCTATAAATAGTTTGTACATTTTTATTCAATTTCATCTTGATTAATTTCTTCTATAACTACCTCTTTCCCAAAGAGTATAGTTATATCACCACCTGTATTTGTAGTTATATACTCAGGTTTCACCTTATTCTCTATCCCCATATAATTCGCTAAGAAATCTACAGAACTAGTGAACTCGTCTGTACTGTTTGAGTATATATATACTCCCTCTTTATCTTTAAATTTTGTTCCTTGGAATCGTATATTTAAATATTTGAATTGGTCTTTTAACTCTTGGGTTTTTGTATTACTTTCTTTGTATCCGAAACCTGTATCATAAGTGTATATGGAGGGATTTTCTGAGTAGATTAGGGGATTTTGAATTAAAAGTTTTACATATTCATTAATCTTTGTATATTTTCCTAATCCCTCTTTAGGACCAATAGAGTAACCACTCCCTGGGATATCTGTAGTAATTAATGAGTAGTTACCTGCAGTAGGGTCAAGTACGAATGAGTAGGTAGACGATTTTGTTGTTTCTGTATTGAGATTTTTTAATATATTAACTCCTGCTTGGATATCTGCAAGGGAAAATTCGGAGACTTGTAGGTTGTCCTGTATTGAGCTAAGTAAGGCCATTACTTTTGTTGGATTAAGAAGGGTTTCTGTACTTAGAAGTACATCTTTGAATGCATCTATTACTTTCTGTTGTCTTCTTGCTCTAGCGTAATCAGAGCCTTCTCCATTTTGTTGAGAGTGTCTTGATCTGGCGTATTTTAAAGCTGTCTCTCCATCCATTAATTGGGGACCAGCTTTGAAGGATACTGTTTGATATTTATTTCCTAAGGGATATCTGTAATCCGTGAAGCTGTTCTCAACATTGACATATACACCTCCTACGGCATCTATTAGTTGAATAAAGCCCTCAAAGTTTATCATGGCATGATACTGTATCTCTAATCCTGTTATATCCTCAACAATATCTTCTAATACCATTAAACCGTTACCTTCTGCCTTTCTTTCATTAATTGAGTAAGAGGAGTTTATTTTACTAAACCCAACTCTATCAGGGTTTACCTGTGCATTGAAATCTCTTGGTATAGAGATCATTACAATATCCTTAGTTTGATGATTATATGAAGCAACCATTATGACATCTGTATTAAGTAGTTTTGTGTTTTCTCTTGTATCAATACCTACTAGCAATACATTAGTAAGTGTTCCTGTTGAGTCTTTCTTTAATTCAGGATCTTTCTTTTTTTCAATTAAAGTACCTGGGGAGAAATTAAAGCCGATATCTTTTCCAACCTTATACCCCTTGTAAAGAAAGTATATACCGGAACCCAGTATAGCTATTAAAAGAATGGATAAGGGAATAAATATCCAGCGTTTTCTTCTTTTTTTCTTATCAATATCTATGGTTATTGAACCTTTCGGTATTATCTCTTTATCTGTTATATCTATTGATACTGTCATATGATATGTTTTAATTATCTAAGATATGTGGATATATTTTTATTATGTTCTTCTAATGTTTTACCGTAGTGTATTACTCCATCATTATCATGGATGTAGTAATAGTAAGGATTTGGACTAGGGTTTCTAGTTGCCTCTATTGCTGCTAAACCGGGATTACAGATTGGGGTAGGTGGTAGTCCTGGTGTTTTGTATGTATTGTATGGATTACTCTCTGCCATATCCTCTTTTGTTATAACATGCTCCCAATCTTTCTTAAGATAGAGGATTGTTGCACATATCTGTAGTAACCATCCCTCTTCGTATCTTCTCTTTATGATATCCGCTATCATTGGTCTATCTTCATCGGTTCTCCCCTCTCTTTCTACCATACTAGCAATGATTAAATCTTCGTAAGAGTCTTTATCTCCGACTTTCTTTTTAAAATTACTTATCATTTTAACTAATACATCCTGTGTTGTTTCATCTATAGAGAAAGCGTATTTATCAGGGAACAGGAAACCCTCTAAATCAGTGAGCGTGTATGAAGTCAATCCTAGTGTAGATATGAATGTTGTGTCCGTAGTTAATGATAGAAAATCCTCTTTGTTGAACTGTTGGTTACCACCATTTGTTAATTCGGTAGATAATATGTCTGCGATCTCATCTTTTCTTAACCCTTCTTGAATGGTAACCCATATATCCAAGCCTCTTGCTTTTTGTATTGTTTCAGCAATCTCTTTTATACTTAAATTCTTTGGTATTTCATATGTACCTGCTTGTATCTTTTCAGATAGTTTGTTTAATTTAAGATATATTCTAAAGTAGTTAGCCCATTTCTCTTTTAATATTCCAGAGTCTATCATTTTTTGAATTATGGAGTCCGTTGTCTCTCCAGAGAGTATTTGGAATGTAATTTTATCACTATTATTGCTATTTGGTTCCTCGATGACTTTCTCATAATTGGCTTTAGCTAAAAATACAACAACTCCAACTGTGACTAGAGCTAGTAAGAATATTTTTACTACGGTTTTCATATCTCTTTGTTATTAGAATTTAGAAATTCCTGAAGGAATACAGTTGCAGATATCATATCAATTTTCTTTCTAGATGATTTAGTATTCTGCCCTAAAGATAGTAGCATATTCTGAGCTTGAATTGTAGAATATGTTTCATCTTGAAATGTTACAGGTATATTAGTTAAATCTGTTAATTTCTTAGCAAAATTTTCTATTTTTTTAATTGATTTTGAATAGGTCTTTTTAAGTTCCTGTGGCATTCCTACTAGAATACTCTTAACTCTATACTCATCTACTATGAGTAGTATATCTTCGAGTACCTGATCTATACCGTGTTTCTCCGTAATTGTTAATACATCTAGTGGGGATGCAATTATGCCTTTAGAATCAGATATTGCTAATCCAATTCTTTTCTCTCCGTAATCTATTGCTAGTATGGGTTTTTCTATTTGCATATTTATGTAAGTATTGCTTTAATTCTTTTTATTCCAGAACCAACACTTTCCTGTTTTAGAATCTTAAAGGTTCCAAGCTCGTTAGTATTAGAAATATGTGGGCCATTACATATCTCAATAGAAAAGGGGTTTTGTGGATTTCCAATGGTATACAATTTAACAGTATCTCCGTACTTCTCCTCAAAAGCAGCAAATGGAACTAGTTTTAGTGCTTCTTCTTTGGGTACCTCTTTGAATGTAACGGGTAAACTGTCCTTAATAGTGGTATTAATTAGATTTTCAACCTCAATTATCTCTTCATTTGTAAGTTTCTGCTCATTAGGGAAGTCTAATCTTAATCTATCTGGGGTAATATTACTTCCTTTCTGATATATATGTTCTCCTAGTACCTTTCTTAGAGCTGCAAGAAGGAGATGTGATGCTGTGTGATACTTTGTAGACATCTGGGATGTATCAGCCAATCCACCTTTAAATATACCTGCAGAGGAGGTTTGTGATTTTTTCTGATGTTCTAATTTAGCTTTTTCAAATGTATCAATATCGGATATTTTAATATTTTTCTCTTTGAGTATCTCTTCGGTTACCTCTTTTGGTAAACCGTATGTTTCATACATTCTAAATATATCTTCTCCTTTAATCTCCTGTTTTCTCTTGGTTAGGGAGTCTAGCTCTTTAAGACCTTTCTCTAATGTTTTATTAAACTTCTCTTCCTCTTTCTCTAATGTATTTAATATTTCATTTTCTTTCTGTTCTAATTTCGGCCAATCATATTTAAATTGTTGTACACATATCTGGGCTATATCTTTTACAAAAGTACCCTCTATACCTAAAGTCCTAGCATGCCTCATGGCTCTTCTTATCAATCTTCTTAATATATATCCTTGCATTGTATTTGATGGCTGTACACCATCTGCAATTATCCATGTTGAAGCTTTAATATGATCAACTACTATCCTCTGTGATTGGATATTATCTATCTTAGATATACTTTTTATCTTATCAAGTATCGGTTCACAGATATCTGTTTCATAGAAGGAGTCTACCCCTTGGCTAATCATAGTTAATCTTTCAAGACCACCCCCAAAATCTACATTGTGTCTTCCAAGTGGTAGATACTTTCCATTATCAAGTAGATACTCCATAAATACATTGTTACCTATCTCAATATATTTCCCACAACTGCAGTTGATATGGCAATCTTTACCACAGGGTTGTTTCCCGGTATCAAAGAATATCTCTGAATCTGGACCACATGGGCCTCCTGTTGCTAATCCCCACCAGTTTCCCTCTTTCCCATACTCTTGTATTCTTTCATGTTTTCCAACTTTTGCTTCTATACCGTATCTTGAGAATATATTAACCCATACCTCTATTGATTTTGTATCTCTTGGAATATTTTCATCTCCTGAAAATACTGATACAAATATTTTGTTTATATCAATACCTAGTACATCTACAAAAAACTCTATTGTCATTTCAATTGCTTCTTTCTTGAAGTAGTCATTTAGAGACCAATTGCCTAGCATTTCAAATGTTGTATAGTGAAGAGAATCTCCCACTTCATCAATATCTCCCGTTCTTAAACATCTCTGAGAATTTGTTAATCTGTTTCCTAAAGGGTGTTTCTCTCCTTTAAGAAAAGGTACTAATGGGAACATACCTGCATTTACAAAGAGAACTGATGGATCATCCTCTGGTACTAATGGTGCACTGGGTATTTCTATATGGTTCTTACTTTTAAAGAATTCAATGTACTCTCTTTTTAATTCTGAATATGAAAGATTTTTCATCTTACGATTATATCAAAGTAGAGGGATAAATAGAATTTTATTTAGTTTCTTTTTTATCTTCCTTTTCAATTTCTTTTATGGTGTTGTACATATTTGCAAAAGAATCTTCTGGTTGGGGTGCTTCAAATACTGCATCAATATCGGGTTCTGGTATCTCTGAAGTTTCAATCTCAGGTTCAGGGGGTAGGGTTGTATCTTGTACTAAATCTTCTACTTTACTTTGCAAATCTGGGACAAACGAATTATCTGTTTTAGGCATCGAAGGTGGAAGCACGGTATTCTCCATAGAAATCTCTTTTGAGTTATCCTTCCATATTGCCATTACAACTAGTGGTATTAATATTGCTAAGGCAATTAATCCTATCCCTCCGCCAATTATATATCCAGTTCTTTTTGGTATCTCAAAACCAAAGATATTAAAGGTATCTCCATCTTCTGTTTCCCCAGAGATGGTGAATGTCCATTCTTTTTCAATATCTCTATCATTAGAATCTTTAAAGTATATTGAGAATTTGTGTAGACCAATATCTAATGAACTTTCGGGTGTGTATATTACTGTATATTCGGAATCAGATATTTTGTTTATTTTAATATCTTTTGTTATATCTTTATCATCTATCTTTACCAAAATACTTGCCTCATCTATTTTTGCATTCTCTGTTGCTATTAAAGATGCTCTTACTGTGGGAGTAGTATTGCTTATTTCATCAGTATTCGTTGGGGAGACATTTATTATTTGTGGTTGAGGTAATACTACTTTATCATCGGGCTCTTCGGGCTCATCATCTGTTTTAGATATAATAATTTCTTCTGAAACATCCATACCTACTCCTGCAGGGGTTTGGTTATCAAAAGCTCTCACGATTACCCTGTATGTTCCGTTTGTAATATCTGTTAAATCAATATTATATGAGTT
>DAOQBQ010000005.1:0-17502 GCA_035355175.1 Candidatus Dojkabacteria bacterium | reverse complement strand
CCTCTTGATGGGCTTTTGTAATTAAACAGGCCTATGTATGAGGTTTTCAAATCCGAATTGTTAATATACTTTGAAGCAGTAATAGACATTTCTTTATGCTAATACAATTATTATTGTTCCTACTACCCCAATAATTAGGGATACTAGAAGGTTAATAAATACTAACACTTTTATCTTAGTATTTCCCTCAGACTCAACAGTATCAACCAATATCTTAGTTCTAAGAGAGAGCATGAAGGCATAGAATATACACACTATTAAAACCAATATTAAAGGCAGTTTAAACATACCTCCAAAAGATATGGACGGACTCCAATCAACTGATAGTATTTGTTCAAATATACTCTCTTCCATTATATTTTTCCTTTCTGTTTCATCTCAAGTAAATCATTTAAAATATCTTGTAACTCTCTCGGTTTAGGGAGTGTTTTAAGATGAAAATCTACTTCATGCCCAGCAGTATCTATATCCACATCTCCTACATCAAATATATTACTCCATAGGCCAATTGGTCTATGCGATATATCTTCTATTTTCTCTAATTGGGCTTCAGAGTAAGAGTGGTAGAATGCATTATCCATTCTTACAACCACTATTCTCTGGTCTGTAACAATATTTACTGTGTAATACCATTTTAATATTGTAGTTATTAATATATTTATGCAGAGTATAATTCCAACTATTATCAAACCAATATACATTTCATTTGAATTAAATATATGTATTTCTCTTGAAAGATACGCTATTAGTATGGGAAGAATTAAAAACAGAAGTCCAAATATGATACCGGGTATATATGCTATCCCATGAGATCTTACAACAAGTATTATCTCTTCCTCAGGTTCTTTACCATAAAAATTTAATTTCTTTGGGAAAACAGAAAAAGTATTAAATATACTTCTATCTTCATCTTTAAGAAGCCTATTAACAAATGTTTTATCTATATTACTAAATTTCTTTGGAATTCTTGTTCTCTCACTCATACTAGTAAGAATATCATAAAAGTATTTTAAATTACAGGATATTTACTTCTTATGAACATTAATATGAATAAATCCTGTCTGAGGTATTCTAAGGTATCCAGGAGCACGAAGATTGTATATAGTTTTAAAGTCATTAGCAGGTATGATAAAAGTACCAGCATTTGTATAGAAACTAACACTACTGGTCGTTCCATTACTACTTGATACTATTACAGAAGAAATAGATGTAACTGGTCTTGAAGCTAGGCTCCTTAACTCTGCATGGGTATACGGATTTCCACTTGAGTGGCATGCATCAAAAATTGGTAAAATTCTGCTATCAGACCTATTATGTGCCACCCATACTTGATATGCATTTATTATATCTGACATCTCTGCTTGAGAAAGCCATGATGTTCTGCCACATGTTGAACTACTCTCACTATATCCTGTCCTATACCACATTTTATAAAACCAAGATACTCCGGATAACCGATCCCACGCTCTACTCATCCAATCTCCATTTCCCGTTTTATCTGTTGTGTCCCAACCAGCAGTATTACTCCACCCCCCATGTACAGCTGCATACTGTGTAGAGAAAGGACTCCCAGCACCATCTGTTAATATCATTCCCCTTGTTGCTTGGACAGCAGTTTTCCATGCTCCTGTTTTCTGCCCAGCACCAACTACTTGACATGATTCTGTTGTACAAATTGATTTTCTACCGTTCTGGGTATAATTAATAGCGTATGTCCTTGCTGCAATGGCTTGAGCCTTCAGTACCTCCATTGGCCAAGATTCAGGAACCTCATTTAATCTTAATAGGTAGTCATCTTCGAAATTTAATGTACCGTATGTTGTAGTAGATATATTTGTCATAATGTTTTCACTTACTCCACTAATTACTACAGTATTTGTTCTAAATGCTCTCCCCGGATAGTAAGCCATAAGTATTTGTTCGTAATTTTGACCAGCATTAGCCCTAGCTCTCGCCCCCCACTGACTCATACCATTTCTGTGAGTATATGCACCAATTGAGAATACCCCGAAAGAACCACTTGGGGCATTAGCCATAAAGCCAGCTAAGGAAGAGTTGTAATCCGCATTACTTGGTACAGAATCAGGATTTACATATGTACCACCCTGTCTTGTTACAATTAACTGATACTGTAAATCAGATAACTCAGCTGTTAACCCATTAATTTTTCTTGTGACAGAACCCTTAGTTGCAACCTGAGCATTTAACTCCGCCTGTACTTTCTTCTTCTCAGCTAATACTAATTGATACGATTTATCTAAATCCTGTTTCTGTGTATCTAAATCCTGTTTCTCTTTCTCTAAAGACTCTTTCAATTCAACAAGATTAACAAACTCCCCTGTAATCTCCTCTATATCCTCTTTTAAGATATCTATAGCACTCTTCTTAACAAATATGGTCTGTAACATCTCCTCTAAATTTGAAAATGAGAAGAAGAGTTGTCCCTCATTGTACCTACTCTTCATGTATAACTGACTTGAAACTAAATCTAAACTCTCTTTCTTTTTTTGCAGTAGTGCCTCTTTCTCTGCAATAATTCTTAATTTCTCTTCTATCTCTGTATTCCTTTTATCAATCTCTGTTTGTAATTTAGTAATCTCAACATTCAGAAGGTTCACCTTCTCTGTTAAAGAGTAATTACTTCCACTAATCTCCTTAATCCTCTTCTCTATTTCAGACAGATATGATTTCTGTTTGTTTAACTCCTCCTCTTTCTGATTAATTATATTCTCTAACTCTTCTGCAGTTTGAGAGTATGTTGGAGATATGAATAGGAAAAAAAATACCAATATTGTTGAGAAAAATACAACTGTAAATTGTAGAGCAGTTTTGCTATTAGACATTATGTGATTATATCATTTCTACTACATTATGGCTCCAATTATTGCCTTGAGTATTCCATATATCAAAAACAGTAATACTAGACCAATAACTGCCCAAGTTAATGTACCTTGAGCTTGTTGTTTCCTTGCAGGGTCTCCTCCAGATACAATCCACATATACCCCCCAACTATAACCATAATTACAGCGATTAATACTCCAGCAGGAAAAATATACCCCAGAATCTTATCTACTGCCTCTCCTAATACCTCAAGTCTTGGGGGCTCTTGTGCAAATACTGGTGTAGAGAAAAATCTTAAAATACTTTCTAACATATTACTTTCCCAAAAAGTTATCTAATATGAATTGTATAATAAGTGGGGCTATAAATACTAGTACCATCCCAACAATTGCAAAAATTAATGAAGAGGTAGCTTTTGCAACCTTCTTTTGGTCTCCAAAAGAAATTACAAATTGAAATCCAGAAACAATTATCATAATTACAGAAAGAACTGCTGCAAAACCTATAAACCAATTAATAATATCTACTATTAATTCTGGTAAATCAGAACTCCCTGCACTAATTATATTTGAAATATTAATAAACATATTAAAAACAAAATGGGAGCATAAACTCCCATTTAAATATCTTTAACTTACTTTAATAAAAACTCTGCAATTACGAAATTAACAAGCATTACTGCTATAAAACATACAACTAAACCAACTATTGCAAATGTTAATGTCTTTGTAGCTGAACTAATCTTATTCTCATCTCCATTAGCAGTAATATATTTAAAACCTGCAAATACTATCATAACTACAGCAACTATTGCAGAAAATCCTATTGCCCAGTTTATTATTTTAATAATGAAATCTTCTAAAGAGGTACTCGAATTTGGGAGTTCTGTTATCTGTTTTAACCACTCAAGTGGATCCATCGCAAATGTTTTCTTTACAAATAGTGTTGGTAATATACCAAAAGCCAAAATACCTAAACGAGATATCTTAAGAAGAGTATCTTTCATTACTAAAACTTAATAAATTATTTATTTCAAAAACTCCTTTAATACGAAATTGACTAGAAGAACAGCAATGAAACATACGACTAACCCAACTATTGCAAATGTTAATGTTGTGGTAGCACTTTTAATCTTGTTCTCATCTCCATTGGCAGTAATATATTTAAAACCTGCAGCTATTAACATAATAACAGCTACAACTGCTGCAAAACCTATTGCCCAGTTTATTATTTTAGTAACAAAACCACCTAAATCCTCTCCACCCTTACCCTGGTTAATTCCTCCTATCCAATCCAATGGACCAGCGAATGCCTTTGTTATTAAAAGTCCTGAAAAACCTGCAACTGTAGTAGTTGCTATTGAAGATATTTTTACTAATGTATTCTTCATTTTTAAATATATTAAATTTATATTTTAATTACCAATTATATTATAGCAGTATTTCTAAAGCAAGAACTCATTAAGTATAAAAGTGATTATTAATTTGGCTAAAAAAACAATTGCTAGACCAACAACGGCCGCAGTAATTGCTTTTCCTCCTTTAGAGATTTTCTCAGAATCACCACCCGACATTATGAAATTATATCCACCATATATAATCATTATTACAGCTACTATTGCAGAGAAGCCTATTACAAAATCTAAAACAGTTCCAATAAACTCAACGATACCTTCTACGGTTGTGAAATCAAATTTAAAAGATGGAAGTGGGATATCAATTTTCCCAATAGTAACACCCAATAAAATTCTGCCATCGATTAATTTCCTTTTATTAGACATCTTTGTTGTCTCTTTAAATATTTAAATTTATACCTAAAACATTGGCCAATAGAAGCAAAATAGAAGAAGATAGAAGAATAAATATAAACCCAATAATGGCGTTCGTTATCTGGTCTTTAGCTTCTCTAAGTTTATCGGGATCTCCCTTACTCATTGTCAATTTGTAAGTTGCAAAAGCTAACAATATAAAAACACATACACCACTTAGGGGTATAACATAAGAAATCAGAGTTGAAATATAATCAATACCGGTAGCATTAGCAGCCTCTTCCTCGAGATTTTTTAAGAATCCACCAATTGTAGTTGCCGCGTATACTTTCATAATCATCACGAATTATACTAGAGTTTATAACATTTTCAAAACATATTACAAGATAGCATCGCTACATATGGATCTAAAGTTGCAGTATTTACATTTAAAACTATTAGGTGTTGCATCAAATTCTCTCTGTTTAATAAGGGATATTACTTCATATACATTTTCTTTTGCTAACTCTTTCCTCTCTTGTGAAATATCAACCTCTACTTCTACCCCCTCTTCTACAAATATATATTTGGCTTTAATAACTTTTACACCTAAGCTCTGTTCTGCAAATATTGAATATAGTGGAAGTTGTAAGTCATGTTTAATATCTGAATCGCTTTTTAAACTACCTGTTTTGTAATCAATAATTTCAACCGTAGGGATCTCTCCTTTCTCAACTAAATCCATCCTATCTATCTTTCCAATAAAGCTACTATCTGGTAAATGAACAGTAAATGCTTGCTCTAATCTGTAAGGAGTTTGATCTATATTAAAGAACTTATCATAATACTCTGACATGACCTTTAAACCTCTTTCTAACCTCTGCTTTTCGTGCTGTTTACTCTCATAACCCCTTCCTATCCAATGTTTATTAAACAACTCTATTAAATCTTCTTTAGATGGTGCCTCCGTTATACCCAGCCCCTCTTTGTATCTCTGAAAGAGTGTATAGAAATCTTTTAGAGTGTTATGAACTGTAGAACCAAATGATAAAGATGCATTTGGAGCTGATGGTATCTGTAATACATATGAATATTCATACTTCTTTGGACAGTCTTGGTATGTATCTATCTGAGAGTAACTAACTTTCTTACCCACCTCTATTTGAATATCTTCTGGAACTATATCTACCTCTTTTGTTGTATACATATTTAATTCTTTTTCTAATTTTACAATCTTTGGATTATCAAACTCTTGGGTAGTATCTCTATCTAGTAACTCGTTTAAGAATATACTCCCTTTCTTTTTTCTCTTAGCATTACCATAGAAATTAGCAGCTGTAAGATATAGCCTTTCTTTTGCTCTTGTTGCACCTACATAGAATAATCTTCTTTCCTCTTGTAAATGTTCATCCCTTTCCTTCAAACCAGTTAAAGATTCCTTAATTAAATCGTTAGGTATTGGGATTGTATCTCTTCTGTTTTGCGAGGGGAATCTATCAGATACAAGATTAACCAGAAATACAATAGGGAACTCTAATCCCTTAGCCCCATGTACCGTTAATATATTAACAGCATCATATTCACTCAAATCCATTTGGTCAACAAGAGGAGAGTCCCCTACCTCTATACTGTAATTTAAGTAATCAACATATTCATAAATATTAGACTCTGGATTACTTTTTTCATACTCTTTTAAGGTATTAAAAAACCTTGAGACATTACTGACTTTAAACTCGGCTTGATTTCCTCCTTCATCAAGTAAATATTTAATATACCCACTCTCCTGAACAAAGTAGTACAGTATCTCACCAACAGAAGAGTTATCCTTCAACATTTTAATGCTCTTATCTAAAATAGTTAAAAGCTTTTTGATCCCCTCTTGTGAATCTGAAGAGAGAATTTTCTCCCCAAGATTACTAACATTAAACTCTATGCCCTCTCCCAAAGTTACACCAAAGATTCCCTCCAACTCTTCAAAAAGGGATACTCTGTCCTCTCTTGCGATTCTATTTATTTCAAGAAACTCTCTATTTGACACTCCCCACTGATTCATACTAAGAAGGTGATACATGGAGATTTCATCCTTGTAATCTGTCAATACCCTCAGAAATGATATTAAGAATTTAATCTCTTCTCTAAAGTACAAACCCCTTGAACCACCTACTTTATATGGGATACCCAAATATCTAAGATTTTGAATTATGCTTTCACTATGAGAATTAGCTCTAACTAGTATTGCAATATCCGAAAATTTATACTTTCTATCTGGTTGTAATTCAACAAAGGTAGACTGTCCTTTCTCATTAAACTGTTGTGCCTCTTGAGACATATCAAGATTACCATATCCTGTTAAGCTAACGATCTCTTTAGCAATCCACTCTGATTCTGCATCTTCACTCTGAGCAGTAATTAGATTAACTGGGTTACTATCCGAAGAGAATGAACTTTTAGCAATTAACCGTTTATCTATCTTTTCTGTAATCTCTAATCTATATGGATTGTTATGCTTAATCAGTGTATATGCAGAATCTAAAATCTCTTGCCTAGATCTATAGTTATCTGTTAATACAACCTCTTTTGCTTTAGGGTAGTACTGTTTAAATTGCAATATATTTGATATGGCCGCACCTCTAAATTTATATATTGCCTGATCATCATCTCCAACAACTGTAAGGTTTGGATTTACACTCCCTATCTTTCCTAAATCCTTTTTAGGATCTAATCCGGACAGTATGTTAATTAATACACTTTGTGTATAGTTGGTATCCTGGAACTCATCAACCAATATATATTTAAATTTCTCTTGATATCTTTTTAATACATTTGGTTTCTCCCTAAAAAGTTTAATAGTAAGCAGGATTAAATCTCCGAAATCTATTTTAGAATTTTGTATCTTTAATTTTGTATACTCATCATATACAGTTGCTAACTCTAGAGTATCTTCGTATTCTTCTTTTTGTACATCCCCTTTTTTACTTAAACTTTTTGCATATTCAATATATTCCTCACAAGACACATCCTCGTCTTGTAATCTAGAGAAGTGTGCAAGCAAATCATCTATAAATTTGGTGGGATTGCCGTAAGGTCTAAAATTTTTTAATGATAAATCAAAAAGATGCCTTCTTAAAAAAATATATGACTCTGCCACAGACATCATTGTATAGCCAGTATCTAAACCAATGTAATGACCCTCCTGTTTTAATATTCGATCACAGAAAGAATGGAATGTAGATATCCATACCTCCCCATACCCAAGTGGTAAGCTCTCATCCACTCTTTCTAACATCTCATTAGCCGCCTTATCCATAAAAGTTAAGGCCAATATCTCATCTGGCTTTGCCCAACCGCTATTGATAATGTGAGATATTCTTTGAGTAATAACTGCTGTTTTACCAGTACCAGCACCCGCAATTATCAAAAGAGCTCCCTTTTTATGTTCTACTGCTTGTTTCTGTTTATCGTTTAAATGTATGTTCATTTAGCTAGTTGTTTTAATTGTAATATCTCTTCTCTTTTAGTTTTTTCACTCTTTAATGCAGGAGTCTCTAATATGAAAGGGATATCCTTAAACTCCTTTCTATGAAGTATGCTATAAACTGTCTTCTCCCCTAACTTTCCCTTCCCCAAATTTGCATGTCTGTCTTTGTTCGAACCAAGTTCTGCCATAGAATCATTTAAATGTATAGATTTAATCCTACCGAATCCTAATGTCTCACCCATCTCATCTACCACACTATCTATATCATTTACCCAGTCATATCCAGCTGAGTATGTATGCTGAGTATCCAAGACATATCCTACTCTACTTTTCTTTTTACACCCGTCCCTAATATTTCTTAGCTCGGTAAAACTTCTACCCATATTTGTACCTGTTCCTGCCGTTGTCTCTATTAGTAACCACTGAGTACCATCCACTTCATTTAATACCCAATCTATTCCGTAAGATACTCTTTCTAAACTATCTTCATAGTTTAATTCCTTTTGAGAGCCCGGATGAAAACATACTCCCAATATTTCAACATCTAAACTACTCTTTTTAATTAACTCCTCTACCCTGTTTGCGAAATCTAAATATACAACTAAGCCCATCTTACCAAGATGAAATAGCTGTTTATCACTTCTAGCCAAATTAGTTAAATATATTCCGTGTATTAGAATTTTCTTTACTTGCGAGCCTTTTAATGTTTCAACAAACTTCTCTATACTCTCTTGCTCGATACTTTTTGTTGCCCATCTCATTGGTTGGGTTGGCATAATCTGTATACTGTTAATCTCATACCTATCCCCCTCTTTTATTGAATTTTCTATTCCTCCAGCGGAGGATACATGTGCTCCTAAATACATAGTGTATTTTAAAGCAAATTGATATCTTTATCTACTATTTTGTATGGTATAATTACGAACATTTAATGGAGAGGTGCCTGAGAGGCCGAAAGGAACTCACTGCTAACGAGTCGTAGACCCAAAAGTCTACCGAGGGTTCGAATCCCTCCCTCTCCGCCAGTTTTTTATAGTCTCCCTACTACTATATACGCTCATATTAAAGTATAATTAGAAATCTCTTAAATATGGATATAAAAAGTAAGAAGAATAATAAAATTGTTTTCCCACTCCTCATTGTCTTAGTCCTCCCGCTTGTTCTACTCATGTCATACTACTCAACCTCTGTTTTAGGTACCCTATTTCACAAAACAGAAGAGCTGCAGAAACCCGTATCTATTTCAGAAATAGAAAGGCCTAATTACACTCTTAACGCAATAATAATAGATACAGATTTACCTAAATTCCCAATAGACTATGATAGCCTAGTAAAAACTCTCAACCTATCATTAACCCAACATCAAAAAACTACCCTCCTACTCTATGGAGAAAGTATTTCAAAAAGCAATCATACAAATATTACAGATGCCTACAAAGAGTTAATCGAAAAAGATATTCCCATACTAATACCACAAAAGTATATAAATGAGTATCTTAATAACAGATTTGATGAGTATAAATTACAATTAGAAAGTGTTCCAAAAGAAATAGAGAAAAGTATCAAAATTGAAAAACAATATTTTTCAAACCCCTATGAAGAGTATATACAGAACCAATTAATAGCACAGATTCCAAACAGTACTTACGAAGACCAAGAGGATATTAAATCATATCCTAATCTTAAAGATTTCATAATAGATTGTGACTCTCAAAGTATTAATCAGGCATACTACATACAAAGAGTACTTTCTGTACTAATAAAAAACTCCTCTATGAGTGATATTACAGAGATGTTAAACAATATTGTGATAGATTCTCAGAGTAGTGATATCAACACAAGAAACAAATTGTCTGTTCAACTTAAACATATTGTTTTCAATAATAGCTTAAATATGGACGGAGATGTCTATTGGAAAGTTTCTGTAATATCTGGAAAATCTTATATATATCCTATGTATATATCACAAGAATATGTTGTTAATGATAGTAACTTTAATGAAGGATATGATGTAGAGCCATTGGCCCAAAGCAAAAACTCTGTAAGAGTACCTATACTTATGTACCACAGAATAGAGCCACTACCAACTAATACCTCTTCTTTTACAACTGGTTTGTATGTATCTCCGGAGATGTTTGAGCAACAGTTAGCATATATGGTTAAGAAAAACTATAAATCTCTTACCTCCCAAGAGTTTTACAATATACTTTTGAGTGGTAAAAACCCTACCCAGAAGAGTGTAATGATAACCTTTGACGATGGAACAAAAGGCCAATATACAACAGGGTATACTTTACTTAAGAAGTATGGTTTAGTAGGTGTCTTCTATATCCCTTCTTCTAAAACATCTATAACTTACAATCAATTAAAAGAAATGTCCCAAAATGGAATGATTATAGAATCACACTCTGCTACTCATATTGATTTAGCCAAAGAAACAAATCCCACTCGACTCTACTCTGAAATAGTTGGTAGTCGATATGCATTAATGAATGCAACCGGACAAAATGTAATTACAATATCCTACCCTGGATGCGTTGCGGATAAAGAGGCGTACTCATATGTCTCCCAAGCGGGATACTTACTCGGTGCAAGTTGTGGTAGGGGTATAGATCATTACTACAGTAAGAGATTATCTCTTCAAAGAGTACATGTCTTTGATAGTTTTGATAATTTAAAAAATATTCTGTCTGGTAAACCCTAACCTCTTTATATATACTTTAGATATATAACTTAAGAATCTGTCCATATGCTTAAATATGTATATCTATACTTAATTGCTCTTGGAATCTTTTTAATAATAGATTTAATATGGTTAAACCTAATTGCTAAAAACCTCTATCAGAAAGAGATAGGTTCTTTACTACTTAAAAATCCCAATCTGATACCCGCTTTAATTTTCTATCTTCTTTTTATAGTAGCCCTTCTAATACTCGTCTTAATCCCTGGAATAAATAGCTACACTCTTACAAAAACACTCTTGCTAGGTGCTGTATTTGGATTTATAACCTACGCTACATACGATTTAACTAATCTTGCTACCCTAGATGGTTGGAGTATTAAAATGACTATAATAGATTTAATTTGGGGGACATCAGTAACAACACTTATTACCTTTTTAGGATATATAATTGGAAGTAAAATATTGTAAATATGGAAGAAGATAAAGGAAAAAATTTCGCAGTCGCTTTAGCTATTACCTTAGGAACAATAGTACTCGGGTTAATCAGCTATATATTTTTTACATCAAATACCCTAATTAAAAAAGAACCTCCTAGATGTGAATATTATGGATGGGCATACGCAGATAAAGAGATTTTTGATTCTCAAGATGGTTGTAATACATGTTTCTGTCATACTGGAGAGATTGTATGTACACAAAAAGCTTGTGGCCAGGATGAGAATATAGAAGGATTAGATCTTAACGAGTAATATATTTAAATTATTAAAATATTTAATATGGATGAAAATATAAAGATGGGAGAACAACCCATTCAACCACCTTCACCAGAAACACAACCTTCTCCTCCTCCACCAGTTCAACAGCCTATTTCAGAACCCCCAAAAAAGAAATCTTTTGTAAAACCCCTACTCTTCATATTTATTTTCTTACTTCTAGGTGCCGGAATATACTACCTAATATTTGAGATGAATATACTAGAAACTATTACTGGAAAGAATTTAGACAACAGTAGTACGAGTGAACAGGACACACAAGATACACAAGATGAAGAGATAACAGAGGAAGAGACATTCACTCCATTTGAAGGAGAGTATATCTCAACAAAGCTACCAGAGGGATGGAGCGTAACAGAGTACTTAGATGGAGAAGGAACTACTATGCTACCAGGAGAAACTGAGTATACTGGTCTTACCGGATTAAAGATTTTCAATGGAGATACAGAGATTTTTTACATGCAGGCAGTATCTGGTTTAGGTTTTGCAGGGTGTCCAAACTATGCTAAATTTGCCGACGAGAACCCAGAATATTATGCTCAAATACTTGAAGATAATGAGGTAAGTGGACAAGAATTAACCGTTCAAGATTACACTGCAACAGAGGTAGAGTACGAAGAATTTACTTGGCTTGGAATGGAATTTAGAAGGATAGAGAAAGAGTATGTATATGATGAGGTTGCAAACAATGAATACTTTGAACCTCCTTGTGTACCATCTTTAGTAGCTTTTGATAATGTAAAGCTATATTCAGATATAGATGGATATGAATCTTCCACCTTTGATTATGGAGCGAAAGATATAGCAACTTCACAAGACCTTCTTGTAGTTGACCAGATACTTAATGATATGGAGTTGGTGAAATAAGAGGAATGTTTTGATTGACACGAATAATGTACAAATGTATATTTAATATGTATATAAATTTAATATTTTTTCTTTATGAAAGGAAAAAAATATCAAGGATTCTCACTTATTGAGATCCTTGTAGTAGTAGCACTTATCATAATCTTGGCTACTATTACAATCGTTGCAATTAACCCTGCAAAGAACTTTAGAGACACAAGAAATGCTCAAAGAAGTGCAGATGTTATGCAAATCCTAAATGCTGTAACACAGTATACTTCTGAGGAGGGACACGCAATTGCAGACTTAGGTACTATTCCAACATGTCCAGCGACAGGTCCAGGAACAGGGGTTATAGGTACTGGTGGAATCAATTTATCTGCAACATTAGTAGATGAATACATAGTTGCAATTCCTCAAGACCCTTCTGATGGAACAGATGCTGATACTGGTTATACAATTTGTCAAACTGCTGGGGGGAGAGTTCAAATTGATGCTCCAGGTGCAGAAGCTAGCAAAGTAATAAGTGTAAAGAGATAACTGCTGATTTAAATATAAAGTGAATATCAGATAGCCAAAAGCTATCCGTACTGCCATGGTTGAGCTTTTAAAACTTACAGACGATGTAATTAAAAAAAGGATAAATGTATCTAACTTTTTAGATGCATTAATATTGGATGCGCTAAGAAAGAAGGCATCTGATATTCACATTGAGGCAAAAGAGGGTAATACTCTTCTTATTAGATACAGAATCGATGGTGTCTTAAGAGATATTATACCAATAGGGCAAGAAATCAAAGATAGCTTGCTCTTTATAATTAAAGTTAGATCTAAACTTCGAACAGATGTTCACTTTGCTCCACAGGATGGGAAAATTCTTTTTACTGTTAAAAAAGAAGCAATAGACCCCATCCCCGAAGTAACAAAAGAGGAAGAAAAAAAGAAAGAAGAACCGAAAGAGGAGAAGAAAGAAGAGAAAAAAGATAAAAAGAAGAAGAAAGAAACAGAAGAAGAAGTAGAACCACCTGTAAAAAATCTATTAGAGAAACTACCAGCGCAGCAGGCCATAGAGAAAGATTACTACCATGTAGATGCAAGAATATCTATCCTGCCCGTAACACACGGAGAGAAGGTGGTAATAAGGTTGTTATCTCAAGCAAATAGAGCTTACGGTTTAACAGATCTAGGATTTGAAGAAGAGGATTTAATTAAACTAGAGAAAGCGTATAAACAACCGTATGGACTATTCTTGGTTACTGGTCCAACAGGAAGTGGAAAAACTACAACACTCTACTCCATTCTTAAGATACTTAACACTAGGGATGTAAACATTACAACGATAGAAGATCCTGTTGAGTATAGTATAGAGGGAGTAAATCATATACAAATTAACCCAAAGGGTGATTTAACCTTTGCAAACGGACTTAGATCTATCTTAAGGCAAGACCCTAATATAATTATGGTTGGGGAGATTAGAGATAAAGAAACAGCAAGAATTACAGTTAACTCAGCTCTAACAGGACACTTAGTACTCTCAACAGTACATGCGAATGACGCAGTAAGTACAATCCCTAGATTAATAGATATGGGAATAGAACCCTTTTTGGTAGCTTCTACCCTTAACATCGTTATAGCTCAAAGACTTGCAAGAAGGCTCTGTCCTAACTGTAAAAAAGAGTATACACCCAGTAGAGATGTCGCCCATAAAGAAGCTCTCAAGCTTAGACCTGATATACAAAAACACATGGCGAATGTTACTAAGGTATATAGAGCATCAGGATGTAAAGAGTGTAACTATACTGGTTATTCTGGAAGAATAGGAATATATGAAATATTACCTATGACAAAAGCACTAAGAGATGTAATCATCAGTAGTCCTAACTCCGATGATATCCTTGCAGCAGCAAAGAAAGGTGGTTTTAGATTAATGGTTGAGGATGCCGTTAAGAAATTAAAAGATGGTTATATTGATATAAAAGAGTTAACAAAAGTAATTGCAATAAAAGAGTAATGAGTAAACAAACAAACTCTTCACAAGAAGAAAGAACAAAAGAGTATAAAAAGTTAAAAAGACTCTCTGTCTCAACATCTAATCTGCTTATATCAATTAAATCCTTAGCCGCTTTACTTAAAGCTAGTATCCCATTATCTGAAACCGTAAAGACAATATCTGAACAGTCTAGCGACCCCAATCTTAATAAAATATACACATATATATCTCAGGAGATAGATAAGGGTTCAACATTGGCAGAAGGGTTAAGATTGTTTCCAAAGGTCTTCCCAGAAACCGTTGCTTCTGTCGTGGAAGCGGGGGAGAGAGGTGGATCTTTAGAAAACAACCTTATGTTTATAGCGGAAACAATTAAGAAAGAATGGGAATTAAAAAAGAAGCTAAAAGGCGCAATCATCTACCCTATTATAATAATCTCTCTCACAATTACAGAGTTTGTTGGAATGATATTTATTGTATTACCTAAATTAGAAGCCTTATTCTCTTCCTTTCCAAATATTCCACCACTTACACTGTTCATAATGAAAACCGCATTATCTATAAGAACAAATTGGCTACCTATACTTCTAATCATATTAGCAGTACTTGGTTCAATAATTATATTTCTTAAGACAAAACCTGGAAAGAAATTTAAAAGTTGGCTAGCATTAAACTTCCCCATACTTAAGAAACTTTTTAAAAGTAATATACTTTCATCCTTCTCCAGAACACTTAGTGTCTTACTAGCAAGTGGAATACCCTTATCAAAAGCCATGGGTATTACTGCAACAACAACAAGCAATTTCCTTTACGCTGCAGTATTGTATAAAATAAATTCTGATATAGAGAATGGTAAAGACCTGTCCATATCTCTTTCACAGTACCCCCAATACTTTAATAACTCCTTTACCAAAATGATTGATGTAGGAGAAGTTAGTGGTACACTAGAAGATAATCTTATGTATCTTCATGAATACTACTCAGATGAGGTTACAGAGATGAGTAATAACATAGTAACATTTGTTGAACCCCTACTTCTCATTCTAGTAGGTGCAGTAATAGGGTTGCTTGGTGTAACCATATTAATGCCAATTTATCAACTAATGGGTACTATAAATGGTTAAAAATATAGAAAGAAAAAATTTAAAAGGTTTCTCCATATTCGAACTCCTTGTTACAATGGCGATATTAATGATTCTTTCGTTATTGGTTTTCCCTTTGGCTATTAATAAAACACAGGAATCAAAACTTCAAAGCTATGCCTCTCAACTTGTAACAGACATTTACTACCAACAGAATAAATGTAATTTAAATAATATGCCCGGAGGAATCTCCTTAGGAACAAATACATACACCCTCTTTTATGGAGATTCATTTGCAACATCTACAGATACTGATTTAAAAAAGTATCCCAGTAATATAAGGATTACATCAATAGCATTGACTAATTCTAATGAGATTACTTTTACAGCTGGAGATTTTAAACCAACCTCTTACGGTACCTTGACAGTAACAGATGGTATGAACTCTATACAAGTATACATTAATAAGGAGGGACTCATTGGATATGAAAAGCTTTAAGAAAAAATTAAAAGGGTTTAGCTTAGCAGAACTTGTTCTTGCTATTGGTATCTTTGCAACAATCTCCTCTCTTCTTGTCCTAATAGTTGTAGATTCTACAAGAACATTACAGAATGCAAATACCCGTTATAACGCAACACGGCTTACAACAGAGATATATAATTCCTTACTGATATTAAAATCCCAGTCTTGGTACAACATAGCAAAACATACTGGAGAGGGGAACAAACATATAGAAGAAATCCTTGGCCAATATTCAATAGAAAACGGAGAGTATCTAACAAACGATATGTCATATTTTTTTACAATAAATAATGTTCAGAGAAATCCTCAAGGCCAACTTGTCCAGACTGGGGGGATTCTTGATCCTCACTCAAGAGTTATAGATATCACCATTAATTGGACTGATTCTTTAGGTCAGCTAAAAACAATCTCCCAGAAATTATATCTTAATGATTGGAATACAAAATCCGTAGTATATACATCAAAAGAAGATTTTACAACGGGAGATCATAATCAAACAGTAGCTGTAGATTTAGACGGTGGAGAGTTAAGATTACAGAAAAGATTCTATAGCGACTGGTGTAAACCCGAACTCTCTTTAAATACCGATTTAAGCGAATATGATATCCCCGGAAGTGCTACACCAAGATCTATATTTGCACAAATCGGACATGCATACTTGGGAACCAGGGGAGAAATAAATGGAGAACCTTTTACGAAATTAAACATCCAAGGTGTTGATCCCCCGATTGTTAGTGTGGAAGGGACCTTCTCTGGATATAATGTTAATGATATTTACATTGTTGGAGAGTATGCATTCTTGGCAACAACAGACAATAACAAGGAAGTAGTTATTATAAATATCTCTTCTCTCCCCTATACTGAAGTAGGTTATTTTAATGCCCCTAGTGATGACGATGCTTACACAGTTTTTGTTAATAATCAAATAGGATATGTTGGACAAATGGAGAATATACACACTTTTAATTTGTCCGCATATACTGGAGAAAGGGCGAGAATTGGTAGTATAAGAGCATCTTCTTGGCTTTTTTCCTCCGTTGCTAAAGTAAGCCAAATAAAAGTTCTCGGAGAATATTTATACGCTGTGCTGGATTGGGACTGGTATGAATTAGCAATAATTAGAATTAGTAACCCCGCCAGTATGACAATAACTTCTCAAACATCCGTTAACAACCAACAGGTTTATGATATGTACCTTTCAGAAGATGGTAATAGAGCATACTTTGGGACAACAAATTCTAGCAGTGAAAGAGAGTTCTTTATTTTAGATACATCTAGTAAAACTGGTTCAAGACCTAAGATAGCCTCTATCGATACAGATGGAACAACTATTAGGGGAATATCTGTTGTTCAAGAGGGTCTAAAGAAATACGTAATTATAGTGGGGACTAATGGCGTTGAGTACAGAGTCTACGATATTACAAATGAAACATCCCCTACCCAATGTGGAGGAATGAATATAGATAATGGAATCTATGATATAGACTCTATTAGAGACTCGTATACTAACGCCTTCTCATATATAATAACCGGAGACA
>DAOQBQ010000004.1:0-19251 GCA_035355175.1 Candidatus Dojkabacteria bacterium | reverse complement strand
AAATTTGAGGGACCTCTTCAACTAGCCTGTAAATCTCTCTAAGGTTACCTCTTAAAGGGCCTGCGAATTCGAATGTTGAAGGGTCCTCTTTAATCGCTATTTCTACTAATTCTAAATACTCCTTATCCCCAATATAACTTGGCACATACCTAATCATTTTTGGGTTCCCTAAGACCGCTATTTTTGCCACTTTCTCTTTCATTCGTGCTTCTATGGGAAGTTCTTCAAAAACATTAGGGTTCTCTTTCAACACGGAATAAAGAAACCGATTACTCTCTTTTAGTCTGTCTTTTGCATAATGAATAGCTTTTGGCTCTATAACAGAAATTGCTTTCATAACATCTGCATCACCCAACACCCACGACTCAAACAAATCCTTTCTACCCGAATCTCTAATATATGCTGCTAAGTCCTTCGCATATTCTAAAAATAATGGTTTCCAGAATTTTTTATTACTAAAATCAACCCTACTGTTACTGTGGAGATCTGTTGTTATTGTGCCCTCTTTCCGTATACATGCAGCCTCTTCCTCTAAAGATAGTTGGCCACACCATATTGTTCCGTATTCGAGTGTTGTAAATCTTTCACCCTTGGTGTGCTCCTCAATATACTTTATGTTGTCTTCAAAGATTCTTCCATATTGAGTAAACATATAACTAGGATCTCTTCTAAATGCCTCAAGAAAAATATTCGGTTTCCTTTGTAATTCTTCAGATAGACTATCATATGCGATATGGTCTACTAATTTTATACCAAGAAGACCTATCTCTTCGTCCCCCCTTAACCTCTCAGATATCAATTCGAAGTCCATCCAAGCAAGAGGTCCAAAAGATTCTAAGGATTCAAGAATTTCTTTGACATACTCTTTGTCATCTCTTAATTCTTCTGAGGAGTATTCTAGAAGGAGCTCAATAGAATTTTTAAACCCTCCCTCTTTGTACATATTTAAAACTTTTAAGAAAAACTCCTTGTTATTTCGGATTCTTGGAGAAACGTTCTCGATAACTCCTTTTTGCTGAGACTCAAATAGGGACATTGCATCTTCATCGTCTTTTAAAGAATCTGGTAGATACTTTCCTATTTTAATTCCCCTCTCAAGGAAATGCTTTATTAAACCCTTCTCTCCTCTAGTCTCTTCAGAAGCCCCCGCAAAGGCTAATATGTTTTCCTTAGATAAACAATGTAGTAGCTCTATCCCTTCTTCTATGTAATACTCTACCCCCATAGGATCTATAATCTCCTTCTGCTCAACATATCCACTTATATACTCGGAATTTTCTTTCCTAATAGATTCCTTAAATATGAGATAGTGTAATACTTTTCTTGATTTATTTTCCGCCCCATCAAATCCAAAGTTCTTCGACTCTTCATACATATTCATCAGTTCGTTGATCATTTCTACATTTGGACTACCCTGATCTCCCCCTTCTTTTCTCTTCTGTTTTTTAATGTACTCATAACACCATAATAGTTCATAGAAGTTTATTTTCTTCCATGGGAGCTCTTCCTTCTCCATTTCATCGATAAGTAACTCCATTTTCTCATCGAAAGAGTTCGCTTCTTCGTGTTTATTGTCAATATATCGAGAGAAGTGTTCTCCCTCAGGGTCTAGTTCCTCCAAAGATAGAAATAGATCGGCCTCTTGGACTACTGAATCGTAATCATTTGCACGGGATTGCTCGGGGATAGAAGTACTTTGTTCACTCATATTTATTAATAATAAATGTTAAGTGGACAGTGTCGCTTATTCTAGCACAAAAAAAACAAAGAGTTTAATCCCCTTTTTCTAATTTTTATGGAATATTAAAAGATATTACTCTTCATCCCTCCTGGCTTCCCATAACCCTATTGCTGTAGCAACAGATAGGTTTAAGGAATCTATCTCTTTAGAATGTGGTATATATATACTCTCTCCTAGTTCTAGATATTTATCCTCTAGACCTGTAGATTCATTTCCTTGTATTAGTGTATACGGTTTTTCAAACTTAATATCTCTAATATTTTTACTACCATTTAACATAAAGGAATATATATTCTGCTTAGGGAACCTCTTTATGTACTCTTCGATGTTATTAAAAAATTCAAAATGTATATTAAATATTGCCCCCATTGTCGATCTAATTACTAATGGATCAAATATATCAACAGAAGGTTTAATAATTCCCAAATCTCTAAAACCGAAACCTAACATCGTTCTGATTACTGTTCCCATATTTCCCATATTAGAGGGATTTACTAATACTAGATGATTTGTACTATCTTCTAATTTACTTTCATATTTTTTAAATACACCTACAACATATGTATTCTCCTTCACCGATATTTTATCAATCGCCCTATCATTTACCTCTGTATTGATACCTTTCTCTTGGCATATTTTTAATATCTCTTCTACTCCATCACTTTTTAAACCTTCTTTTTTGAAAAGTACTGTGTATATATTTTGAGGATAGTATTTTAGTAAATCTAATACAGGGTATGCTCCAAATGCGTATGTATAATCAAATTTCTTTTGATATCTCTTTATCTTAGGTGAATACATACTACTTTTTAAGTATATCTTTAAATATTTTATCTGTACTTTTCTTTTTCTGTTCTTTAGAAAGTTCCCATTTCTCTGCCCTAAGAATCATATATGCTTCCTCTACTTTACTTTTAGTCATCGCAAGTAATACGTTTTTTCTTTTTAGCTCTTTCTGGACCCTCTCTTCTCTCTTGTACATCTCATATATGCTATACAGAAATCCTACAAGAAGAACAAAATAGCTAACAAATTTAGCTAATGTAGATAGATTCAACATTAGCTCGTATTCTATGTTTAGATACGGCAGGAAGAATAACTGTGTAAGTATTCCGAATGTAATTGAGAATATTAGCCAAAAATCAAAATCCCTTTTAAATATCCCTCTCTCTCTTACGTAACCAAGAAGTGTAAGAATGTATATCATCAAAGCTATTGTTTGCATCACTATTGCAAATGTATATGATTCTAATCCTGAGAAAATGTTTGTAAATATTGATATTGCTACTATAAATAGAGATATTGCAATTAGTAAAGATCCGAAAGCGACTCTCTCTTTAATTTTCTTTACCTTGTTTTCCTCTCTCATTAAAAACCAGCTTAGGAAAAAGATTAAAGAAAGAAATACTCTTGAAAGAACCATACTCCCTGGAAACATTCCGGAAGTATCTGCACCAAAAAGACTTGAAAATGCTTGAATATTAGATAGAACATGATATCCATCTAAAAGGGCAACTGTTATAAATCCTAATCCTAACAGAAGGTAGTTAATATATGTTTTCTTTGTATAGAATCTTACTAGGGCTAAGACACCGATAAAGAATGCAAACATACATGCAAACAGGTCTATAACTAACTGAGAATCTTTCATCCATCTGAAATTCCCTGATAGATATGCAAAAAGTAAGAAAAGGAATACTCCAAAGAGAATTACCAAAGCTCTTTCTTTTACCTGTTGTTTTGTATATTTCTCTTCCATTCTCTATATATTAATACATGTATTTAGAAAATGATATCTTTTCATTTCTTTCTGCATATGGAGCACATACTGTGATATAACCATTGCCATCAGTACAGACATAGTATCCTGTTCCGTTTGTAGAGATATATAGGGGGTCGTTTGGCATTATAACGAGTGCGTCAGTATTCTCTTCTGATAGGAATCCCATATTTACCATATCTTTGCAGTTATATGGTCCTGTTTTACATATCTCATGGGTAAATGTAACACACTCTTTCCCCTGTGGTATTACCTCTGGGATATTTTCTTTTTCATCAACATAGGTACTGATATATGTAAGGATTGTAGATATATCTGCAGTCCTTTTTAAATTTCTCGCTTCAGAAGCCTCTTTGCTTGGATTAATCGCTAAAAGAGCCAGGAAGGCTACTATTCCAACTGCAGAGAGTATTAACAGTATTTCAGTTACTTTATACTTTCTTTTGGAATTCTCTTCTCTGCCCCTTTTAGATGGAACAAGGTTAATTGTTTCAGATACTAAATCACTATCTTCCATATATACATAATACATAAAAGTTTTAATATTTTGTATATATTAATATAGTGTGACCTATAAGATGGTAGTGTGTTTAATATAGTAATTTTATATTTAAAAATGTTTAAATGGCGGCGCTTTCCACGTTGTCCACACTGCTGGTTGAAAATGTGGAGAATTTGGAACGGGTAATGATTTACAAAATGCCTGTATAATATTGCTGTACAATTTCTTCTGCTGTCCTTTCTAGCTCTTCTTTCCCTATGTTTGCTCTTGCGTCATCTGTGTCAAGAATATGGTTTTCATCAAAACCCAAGAGGGCTCCATTAATCCTAGAGGTGTCTGCTCCCCCTATTTTGTTTTCTCTAAGAAACTGATTTACTGCCTGTGTTGGTGCTCCATCGTAAAATACTATATGTTTTGGGGCGATATCGGGATGTTTAATAAAATAGTTCTCCCAGTATTCTTTAGCTGTAATTGCTCCTTCTGCCCTTTTGTAGTTTGCCTTTGAATCCTCAACCACAGATACAAGATCTTTATCGGTTGCTTCAACACCGCTTGTTTGCATTATTGTTAGAATATTCCCCGCAAGAACCCAGGAAATATCAGAAGGGATTCCCAAAGAAGTAATTTGTTTTTCAATTAGATCTCTTACTAGCCGTTCCTTGGTTCCCACCATATTGGGATCTCTTTCTAAATCAAAACTCTTCTGTGCTTGTAATACCTCGTTGCTTGGGTTCTCAGTCACTTCTCTATAATAATTGACTACTCTTTCGGTAATGTTGCTATCCTCTATCAAAACTCTTTTTTTTGTACCATCCCCGCTAATAACAATTTTGGATGCATACTTAGATCCCGTTTCTGGATCAACAAGTGTTGAATTTGGAAGAAAAACAAGCCCCGCATCTATAGGCACTCCTGGGTTTTCCTGTGTTTTTGACCATACAAATATATCATTCCACTTTTCCTCTGATTGTGGATTAGTAAAAGATTTCTCCCTACCATTAAAGTGGAAATAGTTTTGAGATGCTACCACATCCGTTGGGAATATAAAGAAAACCTCATTTCCTCTCTCTCCTCCATAATACCTATTCCCAACATGTTCTGTCATAAAATGAACTGCCGTTACGTCGGGATATTTAGGAGTATCTATTACCTTCTGTATATTGATGAGTTCGTGCACTCGGCTTTGTGCTTGTTCTTTGTTTCCTTTGAATATTTTATTGTCTTCCAACCACCCTCTTACACTCTCTTTGTCTCTAGATCTTAACCCATTTTCTCTGATAAAAATCGGTGGTCGAATTATTCCTTTATCTTCTGCAACTTCTACAAAACCGTTACCGTACTGCCCTATTCCTGCAGAATGATACATCATAGCATTGTGATCTCTAAAACCCTGTCTTGTAACATGAGATAAATAATATGGATTTAATCTTTTCCAAAGCTTAACATATTCTTCTGTGCTAAGCTGGGCAAGGGCTTCTGGTTTTAAAAGATCTTCCTTCTCTTTTATAGATAATGGCATACTCTCCATTTTTTCATAATATGCCGAAAGTATTTCTGAAGAAGTTGGAATCTCTTTAATATTCTCTTCTTCTCCCTCCTCTTGTTTCCTTAAAATATACTTCTCATCGTAAAGATTGCGTAACCCTTTATTTTGAGACACAATTTCTATTTCTATATTGTCCAACTTCTTCCTATTAATTTTATTCCTCAGTTTGTCTACAATAGAGCTCTCTCTTTTATTTAGTTCTTTTATTATCCTTCGTTTTTCCTCTTTGAGGGGTTGTGTTTTATTTAATATCTGAGTAATTTCTTTTTCTTTTTCTTCTCTTCTGGCTGTAGTAGATTTTTTATTGTCCTCTAAAATCTCTTTATCTGTTTTTGCCAATATAGCATCTTCAACTATCTTTCCCCTCCCTTCTAGATCGTGTTCTTTTGATATTAATCTCGGATTGATATGTTCCTTTAATTCCTTAACTCGTTTTCCTAAATCAATCGTCTCTTTTGCAAGAGAAACAATCTCCTGATTTGGACTTCTTTGAATAAGGTCAAGGGCAATAGACGCATTTTCGGTTACAAGAATTTCGGCCTCTTTAATATCGAGAGTCTCCTCTTCTTCTGCTGCTATATCTAATACTGTATTCTCCTCTGGACGATTTACACTCTCTGAACCCTCAAGTTCAGAAAGACTATCGGGGTTATCCATTTTTTACTTCTTTCATTATTTTATCTAGTTTTTCTAGCTCTTTCTTGTCTCTTTGTTCTATTAGCTCAACTTTTATTTCTTTCAATCTTTTTATGATATTTTTTAATCTTTCTTCCTCCACTTTGTCCATAATACAATTATAGCAAACTCTCTTTAACTCTCCTATGAGAATTTCGGTGGTTCTTGGTTTAAAATCTTTTTCCTTTCAGTAAAAAGATTTTTTAGTAAAAATTTGAAACGGAGAGGGTGGGATTCGAACCCACGATCCGAGAATACTCTCGAATAACACATTTCGAGTGTGCCCTATTCAACCACTCTAGCACCTCTCCTAATACTCTTCTAGTGAAAATTATACATCAATATATACTAAATCTCTTCAAACGGTATGTAATTACCATATGTTAGAATATCTAACCTCCCCTGTTTCCTAATATCTTTGTACAATACCTTGTCCTGAAGTAATACAAATATTGCATCTTTATCTACTCTGTCAATCAAAAGAATTAAGGCCTTAGGATATCTTAATCTAGTTTCTACTATTAAAAAGTACTGACCATTCTTAATAGAAAACCAAAAATTATCCAATACAAACCATTCAAAAAGCTTTCCCCCGGTATCAACACCCCTTGCTGTAATTTTATGTTTAACCATAAAAGGTTTGTTTGTACCTGATACATATATGAAAAAGAGAAGGGCGATTATTGCTGCCATTAAGTAATACTGCTCTAAAATAGCTAAGAAAAGAACAAAAAGTAGTGCAAAGGCCAATATTACCCAAAAGGTCTTACTATTAAAATTGAATTTATACCTATCAGGTGCCTCCCATTCAAAAAGTTTAATGTTTTGAGTTACTTTCTTTACTGGTATATCACTTTCTTCAAGCACAACCTCCTTCTCTGCTATCTTCCTTCGTCTTTCTGCTTTAATCTTACCCTTTGCCTCCTCTTTCATTTTTTCCAGCTTCTCCTCCTTCTCTCTTAACTGCATCTCCCCAGAGAGAATATCTAAGATATCACTAAACTCGTTTTTAATTTTTCTTCCTGTATTACTACTCATATTTCTATTGATATCATATAACAAAGGAAGCGACAATAACAACTAGAAGTACTCCTAATCCCCAATATATATTTAATATATGGAAGAAGTTTAGGAGTAGGACAACAAAAATACCAACTGTAAAAAGGATTCCCCATCTTAAACATATTATCTTTAATTCTCTTGAATCTTCTTTTTTTAGGACAACCCTTAGTATGAAATACGATATTAATGATGATATAGAGGAAAGTATTAAAAGGAAAACAGAGATTAGTGTAAATATGTTTATCCAAATATACTCGCCGTTATCATTAATAGGTAAGAATGTTCTTAAATGGAGGAAATATAACAGAATTGCAACAGAAAAAATAAGTACAAATGTAAGTAGGAAAACAAATTTAAGATTCCGTATGTTATAAGTTTTTGAAACCTTCTCTATTCGTTCTATTCTTTAAAATTAATTTTATATATTCAAATATGAATATCTTAATTATAGAGAAATCTAAAACAATTTCCCATATATTAAAGAGTACTCTTTTAGCTTACGGATATAATATTACACAGGATTCTGCAGATTTCGCTTCTGAGAATCTTTTTAGAAGAGGTCTTTTTGATGTTGTTATTCTTGGTACCAATCTCTCTGGGAAAAACAGTACTTTAGAAATATTAAAGAAAATAAAGGAGAAGAAAGATTTAAAATGTAAAACCTTAGGGGTATGTAGTATAGGAACATGGAAGGACAAGGTAAATTTTCTGAATAACGGAGGGGATGATGTACTCTCCTACCCCTTTCCTGTACAAGAGCTCATTGCGAGAATTCAATCTCTTCTTAGAAGACCGAATAGCTATATTGATACTCGTGTATATATTGGTGATGTTCTTTTAGATACAAATAATAAGAGTGTATCCATTAAGAATAACGATATCCCCCTTAGGAAAAAAGAGTACCAACTACTAGAGTATTTAGTAAGGAATAAAAATAGAACCATTAGTAGGTGTGAGTTACTTGACCATGTATGGGATTATAGAAGTTATACCGGCTCTAATACCATAGATGTTCATGTAAAGAGATTAAGGGAGAAGCTACCAAGAAAGGGCTTAATAGAAACAGTACATGGACAGGGCTATAGAATTAAAGATTCTAAAGCATCATTGGCATTACAAGATGAACAAAATCAGGATCCTCTGTAACTTTAAATACTCCTGGTTTAACCGTTTCAGAGCACTCAAATGATATTTCATCTGAATCCAAATGGTTTAATATATCAGAGAGTAATCTAGAACTAAAAGCAATCTTTAGATTATCTCCCTCTATCTTACCTTCAAATGTACTCTTGTTGCTACCTAAATCAGTTTGTGTAGCAGATAAAACAATCTTGTTTGATTCAGAGTCTATATCTAAAATAATTTTATTTCCTAATACGCTCTTGGCAATAATGTTTGTAACTTTAAGAGAGTTCAGAAAGTCTGTTTTAGATACACTACATTTTGTTTTAAAGCCAGTAGGAATTATCTGTCTATACTCTGGAAACTGCCCATCAATTAATCTTGATACTAAATCAATATCGCTATATCTAAAAAGCATTTGATTCTTCTCCTCTATTAAATATACCTCTATAGTTTCTTCGTCCCCTATTTCTGAAACGATATGAGATAATTCAAGTAGTGCCTTAACAGGTACTAATATATTAACATCTTTCTCTGCACTAGAGCTTAAATTAATTATCTGTCTTGATAATCGTAACCCATCAGTACCTACCAAAGATAAGCTCTCGCCACTAACTTCAAGTAAAACACCTGTTAAAACTGGCTTAATATCATCTGTAGCAGATGCAAAGGCTACCCTGTTTACTGCTTTAATCAAATCTTCTTTATTAATTTTAAACAACGGTTTCCCCTCTGTAACACTAGTTATTGCAGGAAAATCCTCAGCAGACATAGTATTGAAACTAGCTGAGTTATTTGTAGTAGATATATTGAAAACTTGGTTATCTAAATCTACATTAATCGTCTCTGATGGTATAGATGTCACGAACTCTGTTAACTGCTTTGCAGGTACTGTTGTCTTACCCTCAGATTTAACATCTGCACCGATCCAGGTATTAATACCTATTTCTAAATCAGTAGCTGCCATTATCAATTTACCTTTATCTGTTTCAAACTGAACATTGTTTAGTATAGGTAAACCCGGTTTACTACTAACTACCCTACTTATTATATTAAGATACTTTGCTAATGTATCTTGGTTACAAGAGAATTGCATTTTAGTTATAGATAATATTATGTATTAGGCAGTTATATGTATATTCTACTTAATATTGTATTTCTTTTCTACTGTTTTAATATTTAAATATATATAGCTGTCTTAGTAGTAGGGTATATGGATATGTTGATAATTCCTCTTTTATATTTAATAAATAAGCTTCAGTTAAGAGTATTTTAATATTAATTAAATGTTGATAACCTGTTTAATAAATTTTAATTAAATCCGTCTTAAAGTAATATCTGTAAAGCTAAATCCCTATGTGTATACTTACTGTGTAATATCTTTGGAAAACTTTGTATGTTTGTGGTTTCTTGTTAATTAAATATTTATTGTTAATTAAACACTTCTGTATTAAATCAACATTTTTAGCTGTGGATTAGAAGCAGTGTTATCAACAGTAATCCACAATAAATTCACACTCTAGTAAAAAAGTTCTCCTTTACACTTTTCGTACTTTTGGGCAAGATCATTACTATTTTTTAGCTTTTTAGGAACCATCTCACACGCATGTAAAACGGTTGTATGATCCTTTCTACCTACAGTTTTTGCAATACTTTTAAGAGATAGCTCTAACTCTGTCCTTAATATATACATAACTATCTGTCTTGCAGTAGCAATGCCGTTTGTTTTTCTAGAGCTTTTTAAAAATCTCGTAGATATACCGAACTCATTTGCAACAACCTCTATAACCCTTTCTGGAGTCACCCTCTTTCTTTTACTCTCTATATCAAACTGTAAAATTCTAGCAACCTCTTCATAGGAAGGAACCTCTCCCAACTTGGTAAGGGTTATTACCTTGTTAAGAGAACCTTCCAACTCTCTTACACTTGTCTCGATATTCTTCGCAATAAGATCTAAGAATGCATCTGGAACAGAAACTTTCTTTTCTGCTAGTATCTGTTTTAATATTGCCAATCTAGTTTCATACTCTGGTGGTTGGATATCACATACCATACCCCCCTCAAATCTAGTCCTTAATCTATCTGTAATATTCTTTATCTCTCTTGGGGGTCTGTCAGAAGCTAGTATTATCTGTTTGTTTGCCTGATACAAAGTGTTAAAGGTATGAAAGAGCTCTTCTTGTGTTTTGGGATATGCCTCTACAAACTGTATATCATCTATTATTAACAAATCCACCTCTCTATACTTAGTCCTAAAATCTTCATTCTTTTTTGTTCTAATAGCCTCTATCATCTCATTTAAGAACTGTTCTATTGATATGTAGGATACTTTTCTGTCAGGGTTTACCCTTAAGACCTCGTTTCCGATTGCTTGCATAAGATGTGTTTTACCAACCCCAGTACTTCCGTAGTAAAATACAGGGTTATATGATTTAGACAATCCCTCGTTTTCCATATCTGTAACAACAGACTGGGCAACTGCCTCTGCTAGTCTGTTGTTAGATCCAACGATAAAGCTTTTAAATGTATACCTTGGATTTAATCGAGCATTTTTAACCGCTTCTTCATATCTTCTTTTATCTCCCTCCATCTTTGTAAACAGGTCTATTATTGGGTTTCCTGTCTTTGTTGCATATCTATATCTTTCTTTTGGACCACTTTGTTCCTGTTGTTTTACAACAATCTCAATTTGAAGATTCTGGCCAGTTGCCTTAGTGAGACAGCTTTGTAAGAACTTGTTGTAGTCTTTAAGTATTGTTTCTCTCTTAAAATCATTAGAACATGATAGAGTAGCAACACCATTTTGCACTCTCTCCAAGTGAGTACCTGCAAACCAAGAATCGTACTCTACTCTATCTAATACCATTCTTAGATTCTCTGTTACTATTTTCCAAACATCATCGACCTCAATATCTTGCTGAGGTTGGGTGTCTGTCCTTATCTCTGGCTTTGGTATACTCTCCGCATACTTTTCGAAGTCAATTTTATCCATACTTTAAAGTATTAATTGTATATTAAAAAACTACTGGGCAGTCAACGATCGATTGGGACTAATACCCCTATTATATTCATTTCTTTTAAAATGTGGATAGATTTGTAGAGAGTCATTAAAAAGGTTGATAAATAAAGAGAAAGATGTTTACCAATTTATATCTACCCTAGATATATTAATGGGGAAAAATATTTCGTAACAAAAAAAATAAATAATATTTGCTTTAAATATACAAGGTAATATATAATGGTCCTCGAAATATGAAAAGAACATATCAGCCAAAAAATTTAAAAAGAATTAAGAAGTTTGGATTCAGAGCAAGGAACAAGAGTGTTAAAGGAAAGCTTGTCTTAAAAAGAAGAATAGCAAAAGGACGAAAATCTTTAACAGTTTCAAACGAATACAAACTTAGAAGAAAGAGACCTCTCGCAAGAGCAAGATAATGTATACTAGTATATATGCTTCCTAGAAAGAACAGATTACATCCAAAACAGTTTAAACAGGTATTTAACCAGGGTACAAAATTTCGTGGAGAGTACGGTATGTTAATTGTTAACAAAGGAGAGGAAGCAGAGAGTAAGATAGCTTTTGTAGTTAGTAAAAAGATAGGAAACGCAGTACAGAGACATAGAATGACAAGGATATTAAGAAATATCTCGAGAGAGAGGATAAAAAGCATAAAGGGGTTAGATCTTATATATGTAGCGTATAAATACTGTAGTGAATATGAAGAATTACAAAAAGATTTTAATAAACAGTTTGACAATACTCTTCCAGCTACCAAGGAAAGTTGAGCTACTTGTTATTAGAGGGTATCAAAAGACACTATCTCTTGATCAAGGATATCTTGGTAAAATATATCCAAACACTAGAGCCTGTAAATTTACCCCGACCTGCTCGGAGTATGGTTATGATTCTGTTAAGAGATTTGGGATATTCAAAGGTAATTACTTAGCTATAAAAAGAGTTCTAAGATGTAACCCTTGGAGTACTCCTGGCCAGTATGATCCTGTTCCTGAAAAATAGTTTAGTTTAGTGTATAATGCTCTAGATTTTTAATATTTTCTTTTTTAAATATGTTTTCAACAATTTGGAATACAGTTTTCTTTAACCCCCTTCTTAATTTAATGATAATCTTTTATCATTTTTTAGGAGACAACTTAGGTTTAGCAATATTAGGAATTGCCATTATAGCTCGTGTACTAATGATCCCTTTGGTTAAGAAACAAACGGGAATGACAAAAAAAATGGCATCTCTGAAGCCTCAGCTAGATGAATTACAAAAGAAATATGCCAACAACAAAGAGAAACTAGCAGAAGAGCAGATGAAATTGTATAAAAAAACAGGGTATAACCCATTGGGCTGTATTGGTACTTTCATACCTCAATTAGTAATTCTTTCTGTATTGATAGGAGTAATCAGAGCAGTTACGGCAAGTGACCTTGATGGCCTTTATACATGGGTAAGAGATTTAACAGGAATATCTAATGGTATTAGTATTAATACTAAATTCCTATCATTAGAATTAACAAAATCATTTAAAGATGTTGCTGGAGAGTTTGGAAACTTTTCTATGCAAAGTTTCCCATACATTTTACTTTCAGTCTTGGTTGGTGTCGTTCAGTATTTCACAACGGTATTTACTCAGAAAATGCAGAATGTTACTACGCCTAAAAAGGATAGCAAGAAAGATAAAGAAGCAGACCCTATG
This sequence comes from Candidatus Dojkabacteria bacterium, assembly GCA_035355175.1. Lineage (GTDB taxonomy): Bacteria > Patescibacteriota > Dojkabacteria > SC72 > SC72 > UBA2259. The sequence continues at coordinate 6,119 of DAOQBQ010000004.1, read as the reverse complement.
GCTAATATGCAAGCTAGTATGCAGAAATCTACAATGTTTTTACTTCCCTTAATGACTGTATTCTTTTCGATTAGTATGCCTGCTGCACTGGGTTGGTATTGGATGGCTCAGTCACTACTTTTAGTAGTTCAGTATATTTCACTAGATTTTGATAAAACGAAAAAAGGTATTCAGAACCTTTTAGATGTATTTTCAAAGAAAAGAAAATAATTTATTAAAATGTTTAAATGGAAAAAACTGTTAAAAAAGAGCTAGACACACTACTCTCTTTGCTTGAGATAGAGGCAGAGTACGAGTTTAAAACAGAAAAGGTAGATGATACAGAGTATTTCAAAATATCTTTTGCAGGAGATAATCTTGGGTATTTGATTGGGAATCATGGTAAACATCTGGAATCGTTACAATATATTTTTAGCATGATGTTAAGAAACAAATTAGAGGAAGGGACTAATTACAGAGTAATTATGGATGTTTGTGGCTACAAAGAGGAAAAGAGTAGGAAGATAGAAAGAGTTGCAATGCAGAAGGCAGATGATGCAAGAATTTTAGGAGAACCTATTGAGTTAGAGCCCATGAGTCCAGCTGATAGAAGAGTTGTACATGTTGCTTTACAAGTTTTTGATGATATTAAAACAGAGAGTGTTGGAGAGGGAATGGATAGAAGGGTTAGGATTATTCCAGTATCAGATAAAAAGATTCTTTCGTCACACGAGGAGGAAGAAAACGAAGAAGAGGCACAAGAATAGAGATATTGATCAATGTTTTTTAACAGGGGTTTTTTACTTCTCTTAATTGTTGAGATATTGTAAACAAGACATATTAAAAAAGTATTACTTTCCTGCTAGGATTAAGAAATAATATGTATGCCAATGTTACATAAAGAAACAAAATAGTGCCTATTTAACAGGCTTCTCTAATATCACAAGCTTCCCTAAAACGATGGATACAAGTATAGCTATCCAAAGTAAATATTCAGGATATGCTACAGATTTAAAATCTGTAAATATAGAAACTAGTAAAGCTCCAATACAAAGTAAAAGATATGCCCCGCCTATTAGTGGGAAATATCTTTTATTTAATTTCTTAACTATTAGTATCCTTGTAATTGGATAAACGAAAAGAAAAGTAAGAGCAAAAGCCCAATGAAAAACTCTTTGTGGGGTCCATATGGGTAACCCAGTTAATGGGAATATCCCTATTCCAAGCAATGCAAAAGACGAGAGAGCATGATAGTTATAAACAAGCCTATTTACTTTCTTGTATATTGGGTTTGTAATAGAGTCTAATCCACATAATAAACCAGTAATAATGGCGGAGATACTAAAGAATGTACTAGTTTCAAAGAGGGTACCGTAATCACTTATAGCAAAGCCCTCTCTTAAGTCCAGAAACTCATATATCCCTATCGGAAAGATTCCTAGTAGCGAGAGCGTAGAGAGTGTAAAAAATATTATACCGAGAATGTCTAACATATATAAAGATAACAGATATATTTAAGAAAGAGAAGAAACGGAGAGAGTGGGATTCGAACCCACGGTACGATTTCTCATACGCACGCTCTCCAAGCGTGTCCTTTCGACCACTCAGGCATCTCTCCAATGGTATACCCGGCCGGAATCGAACCGGCAACCTACTGCTTAGAAGGCAATTGCTCTATCCAATTGAGCTACGGGTACATAAACATGCAATTTTATCAATAAATGGGATGAAAATAAAGGATTACTCTTCAACCTCTAACTCTACGACAGATATTAGAACTCCTCCCCTTCTTTCAGGGAACCTCTTAAGAAAGCTGGGGTAGTTCATAGGGTTAAATGTTATTTCAGATTTTCTTTCTGCATACTTCAAAGAATTAATATACTCTCTTCCTTCTTCCCACTCCATACCTTTTAGTTCTGAAGCAAGAGCATCTTTATCTACCTTAGGTTTAATACTTGATTTGGCAATAATCTTAATCTTTACAGAATCTTTTGTACTCTCCTCTACCGTTATCTCTTTATCTATATCGTCTCCTAGTGTAAGTTCTAAATCCTTATCACTTTCAAAGAGATTCTCTTCTTGGGCTTTCTCTCTTAACAGGGCTGTAAGTTTATCTGTTAAACCTTTTGTTTGATAGTATGTAGCCTTTCCTTTTATTGTTAAATCTATATTAACATCTGTTGCTTCAGTACCAACCTTTTTATCTGTTTTAATACTTGCTTTGTCCACTTCACTGAGCACTGTATCTTCAATTATTTCCCAGCCACCTGAGGTTTCTCTTAGTTCAGATTTAACCTCTTCAATAGCAGTTGTACTTAAAGATTCTACAGCATTATCAACATCTAATTGTGATAGTACGGTATATTCCTCTTTTGTTCCACCAGAGATAACGGTTGTATTCTTGGCAAACAAAATATCACTTGAGTATCCTTGAACAGAGAAGCTCTTGTTAAGAGTAGTTGCATTGTATTCGTCTCCGAACTCTTTAGCTACAACGCCTACCCCAGTGGCACTCATACTGGAATCACAGCCTAAGGTAACTCCAGTTTTTAATGTATAAGATTTGTTATCTGTAACACTAGTGATTGTTTGTCCTACAGCTAAGACAATATCTTGAACCTCTTCTGTACATTCTAAATCGTAATAGATACTTACCTGCCCTTGAGCTTTCTCCCCTTTGTATGCCTTCCCCGTTGCAGTTATTGTGTCTGAAATACTCTTACTTGCTTCCTCTGTTTTTATGGGGATCTTTAAATTCTCAAAATCTAATTCATCAATATTAGGATCTCCAACAAGAATACTTTCTACTTCAATAGGTTTAGATTCAACAAATATCTTAACCTTTACAAATGTACCAAATTGATTAAATAGAATAAAACCAACAATAGAAAGTAATACAATAGGAACAACTGTAAACAGAAGAATCTTCCCTATCTTCTTTTTATTAATATTTTTAAATCTCTCTGATATCTTTATGGGTGTGGGCTTTTTAATGGAGAAAGATTTTAGAGAAGTTCTTAAAGGAGAGGGGTTCTCCTCTTTTACTTCTGTTATCGCAACTATCTCCTCTTTAGGGATATCTCCATCTATTGCTATAAATTCAGAGCGGACCTTTACTCTCCTTTTATCTTCATAATCTCCCTTGCTTTTTTCCTCAATATTTTGTTCTACCCTTTCTTCAAATACCTCTTTTTCATCTTCTTCTATCTTTGTTGTTTCAAGAATTTTCTTTCTTTCAAATTTCTCTCTCTTTTTTTGTTGAATCATTTCATATGCGTCATCCCAATCGTAATCCGTTGGATTTGATGGTGTGTCTATTGTTTTAATACCTGCCAATTTTGCATTACGAATACCTGTAGGGTTTTGAATGATCTGAGCGATTAGTAATTTGTCTTCTCTTTGTGCTGCCTCAAGTAAAACTTTTAAGTTAATGGAACTAATTAATATATCTGTATGCTCTGTAAATGTAAGTACTATCCTATCTGCTTTACTTCTATGTATTTCTCTTACAAGATCTGTTAATTCACTTTGCTCCTCTACTATTATTTTTGATGTTTTAATTTGTTCTTCCATAATTATATTTCCCAATTTATATCTTTAGTTGTTCTATCTATCTCCATATCGTAAAGGAACTTTGCTAAAGATGCAGGTGTAATATCGTAAAGGTTTTCTAACTCCCCGCTATTATCAACTACAGAGCCAAGTAAATTAGGTGTAAACATCTCTATTTTAGGAATTACAGCAATAGGGAGATATTTTTTCCAAGGGAATTCTAAAAGAGAGAGTTTAATATCCGGTAGTAATGCCCCTCCTCCGCATAGATAAATTTGTGTAGGGAGTGGTCCAATATCTTCGCAATTCTCTAGGGCAACCTTCAAGGTCCTTACCCAGAGGCCTGCTGTTGTATACATTGTTTTTTGTACCTGTCTCATAATTTCTTTAGGTAACTCTTTCTCAGAGTACTTAATTTTTCTCTGTTCCGCATGTCTATAATCAGAATCGGTTAATCTAGCAAGCTCCTTTGTAAATACTCTCCCTCCGAATGCAAACATTTGGGTTTCTGCAACATTACCGTTTTTTACTACAGCAACATCGGTTGTTCCCCCTCCTACATCTATGAATATGGCTGAGAAATTAGTATTTCTTCCACCTGAGTGGGCTCTTGCAACTGCAAATGGTTGTGATACTATCCCTAACACTTCAAAAGTTAAAGATTGAGCTACTTTTCTCAATGCTTCTGTATATGTTTTCGGTGCAAAAGAAGCATAGAAATTTAATTTAACATCTCTTCCTTTGTATCCTATTAATGTATTCACAGGCATTCCACCGATTTCTAGGCCCGTAGGGGTAATATGTAATATCTCTATATCATCGTTTTTGAGGCCTGTTCTAAGACCAAGGTCTTCTCTACCACTTTCTGCTATTTGGTTTTTTACTTCGTTTAGTATCTTATCTTGTTCCTTCTTAGTTACCTCTTTCTCAAAATTCTCTTCTCTTTCATAGTTAACTACAATGGAAACTCCTTGAATATATTCTCCAGCAATACCCATAATTACTTTTTTAGGGTACTCTTCTGGTTTTAAATTGTTTACAAGTTGGTTAATGGATAGACGACAATTTTCTAATACTGTATCTAGATTTGTAATTATTCCACTTCTCATGGCATGTTGTTGCTGTTGAATACGAGATACCCTGTTTACAGATACTCCATACTCTCCCATTGTAAAGAGGAGGCTTTTAACTGTCTCTGTACCTATATCTAAAGCAACAATGGGAGTAACTCCATCAAGAAGTGTTTTCTTCTTTGATTGTATCTTTGGCAGTTTAATCATGTCTTTTGATTATATCACTAAATCCACTATGCTATACAATAGCGATGAGAATTATTGGTTCCCTTTCTGTTTTTTTATAAATATATTTTCCAATAGATTTTTCTAACTGTGTTTTTAGCTCTTCATAATCAAAACTCTTTTTAGATTCAGAGTTTTGTAACCAGGATCTATGAACATCGTAAAGGATGGTATGGATCTCTTTAAGTAACTCTTGGGAATTCTTCATATATATGAAACCTCTTGAGACAAACTGCGGTTTCCCCATTAATCTGTGAGTTTGTGTACTCATATTTAGAATGATAATAAACATACCGTACTCAGATAGCTGTTTTCTATCTTTTAATACAATCTCTCCAGTATCGCCTACTCCTAGACCATCTATTAATATTGGTTTTGATTCAATGGGTTTAGCTTTTCTCCAAGATCTTCCATTGTATGTCCAAACTAAGCCATCATCTGTTAAGAGTACATTTTCGTCTTTTACTCCCCAGGAGATATAGTTCTTTTTATTAAAATATCTAAATGTAAGTGGCCCGTGTATTGGCATAACGACTTTTGGTTGGACTAGGTCGTACATAATTTTCATATCTTCCTGATTACCGTGCCCAGTAGAGTGTATCTTTGTTTCTATAGTATCTTTGAGTAGATCTGCACCTAAAGATATTAATCTGTCTGTCATTCTTTCAATGCTAGATACATTCTCAGGTATCTCAGATGAAGACATTATAACTAAGTCTCCCCTTTTTATCTTTACGAACTTGTGTTCATTAAGAGATATTCTATTCAATGCAGCAAATCTTTCCCCCTGACTGCCTGTACATAGTATTAATAGTTGGTTATCTTTGTATTTAGGGATGTCTCTTTCTTTAATGATTAGCTTTTCTGGAATTTTAATATACCCCTGTTTGTATGCAATAGAAACAGATTGATCTAAGCTTCTTCCAGATATTACAATCTTTCTATTAGTCCTTTTTGCAATTTCAAAAAGTGCATACAATCTTGTTAGTAGGGATGCAAAAGCCGCTACTATTACCCTACCTTCTGTTTTAGATATTACTGCTTCTAAATTTTTAAAAACTTCTGTCTCTGATGGAGCCTTTCCTGTTTTAGTTGCATTCGTGCTTTCCATTAAGGCGAGGTCTACTCTCCCTCTTAGAGATCTTAGTTTACTGTAGTCTGCTTCTAATTCATTTGTAGGTTGTGTATCTATTTTGTAATCTCCAGAGAAGAATACATTACCCTTAGGGGTTTGTAGAAAGATTGAGAATGCGTCTGGAATACTATGATTAATCCCTATGAAAGTTGCCT
>DAOQBQ010000003.1:0-19860 GCA_035355175.1 Candidatus Dojkabacteria bacterium | reverse complement strand
GAGTAGTTTGCGCCACCAACTCTTCTAGATTTAATCTCTAATGCAGGTCTAATATTATCTATTGCACTATGTACAAACTCTATTACAGGAGTATTACTTTTTTTAGCTCCTGATTCTATAGCTGTATATACTAAGTCCTCCGCGGTTCCTTTCCTTCCTCCTTGCATAACTTTATTGATAAGTCTACCAATAACTTCATCGTTATACTTTCTATCTTTTGCTATTACTCTTTTTTTAGATCTCTTACCTCTCATTACTGTTTATTAAAATATTATTCTTTATCCGGTTTCTTCGCACCGTATTTTGATCTTGCTTTCTTTCTACCCTTTACCCCTGCAGTATCATATTTACCTCTTACTACGATATATTTTACACCTGGTAAATCTCTCTTTCTTCCTGCTTTTACCATTACTACTGAGTGCTCTTGAAGATTATGTCCTTCACCTGGTATATATGCAGTAACCTCCATACCGTTAGATAACCTTACTCTTGCTACTTTACGAAGCGCTGAGTTAGGTTTCTTTGGTGTCATTGTCTTAACCTGTATACATACAGCTCTTTTAAATGGGTTATTAACTTTTTTATACCTGTTTTTCAAGGGATTAAAATTTGTAGCTAAAGCAATATGTTTTCTTCTTTCTCTTTTAGCTTCTCTAGGTTTTCTTACTAACTGATTAATAGTCGGCATGGTTCGTATTATACAACAAAATCAATTAAAATTTAATCTCTTCAAGATTATTTAAATCTTTCAAAGACGCACTATCTCCTGATGGTATTCTTCTACCTATGATTACATTCTCTTTCATACCTCTTAAGAAGTCTGTCTTACCCAAGATGGCACTATTAGTTAACACTCTTACCTGCTCTTGGAATGACATAGCTGAAAGGAAGCTCTCTGTAAACAGTGCAGATGCTTTTATACCAAGTAATTTAGGAACAATCAATGCCTTCCTCTTACTTTCCTCTAGTAACATATCATTCTTTACATTGGAAATGAATCTGTTAACCATTGAACCAACAAGATACTCAGAGTCTCCAGAATCCATTACTTTTCCTAATCTTGCCATCTGTCTTATCACTATCTCTATGTGAATATCATCTATTGATACAGCTTGCTCGTTAAATACCTTTTGAACTTGGTCTAAGATATACTTTTGTGCAACTAATATGCCAGCAACATCTGCTAACTTCTTAGGGTCAACAGCGCCAGCTACTAATTGGGTTCCTGCTTCTATTTCATCTCCTTCGTTAACTAAAATATCAACATTAGGTAGTACAGATACACTCTCTTCTGCTTTCATACTTCCAACTAATGTTAATATTCCACCCTCTATCTTAACAGTCCCTTCGTATGGTGCCTGTTTCTCACTTCCCTCAGAATCTATATATATCACCTGACCACCCTTTACTGTAGCCCCATCAGAAACTAATACATTTTTTGCATCAGATATTACTACATCCTTACTCATTAATCTTTTACCAACAATTGTTATGGTTGCAGAATCATCCTCTGCCTTATCAATATGTACCTTACCACTAACAGTTGCCACATCTGCCTCTGCTTTTGGAGATCTTGCTTCGAATAGCTCTTCTACTCTTGGAAGTCCCTGAGTTATATCCGTAGTCTGTACACCTCCTTTATGGAATGTTTGCATAGTCATCTGTGTACCTGGCTCACCAATGGATTGTGCCGCGATTACTCCTACTGCCTTACCCATATCTACCTCATTACCGTTCTCCAAGTTTAATCCGTAGCACTTCTTACATATTCCCAAAGGAGATTTACATAGTATTGGAGTTCTAACAAATATCTCTTCAATTCCATCTTCTACTATTTTATCTGCTATCTCTCTTGTAATATGATTATTCTTTTCAACAAGAATCTCTCCTTTAGAGTTAACGATATCCTTTGCTGCAACTCTACCAAATATTCTTTTATCAAAAGACATCCTTCTATCATCACTTTTCTTCATAGAAAGCCCTTCTCCCTCATAACCACAATCATCAACTCTAACTATTACATCGTGAGCTACATCAACCAGCTTTCTAGTTAGATATCCTGAAGATGATGTTCTTAAAGATCTATCTGCAATACCTTTTCTTCCACCATTAGCTGCAACAAAATACTCAAAAGCATTAAGACCATCTCTATAATTACCCTTAATTGGAAGTGGCACCCAGTTACCTCTAGAATCTCTAACGACACCTTTAATAGTTAATACCTGCCTTGCCTGAATCTTTCCACCGTTTGCTTTAGATTCAACCATCTCATATACAGGATTATTCTTATCTAACTTTTCCCACGCCTCATCTGCTAAATCAGAAGAAAAATCGTTCCACATTTCGGTAGATATATTTACTTTCTCTTTTTCTGTTATTAATCCTTGTAAGTAATTCTCTTGAAGTTGAATATCTTTCTCTTCCATCTCTTTAATACGAGATTTAACATCAAAATCAAGTTTACAATCCTCTGTCCCAAATGAAAATCCTAAATCGGTAGCATAGTTGAAACCTAAATCTTTAAGATTATCTAATAGCTCTACAACAACATCTAATGAGTATTTATCCTTAATATCTTCAACTATATTTGATACTGTACCACCACTTACTCTCTCATTTACAAATGGATAATCAGATGGAAGTATTCTATTAAATATACATCTTCCAACAGATGTGCTTATTACCTGATTATCTATTTTTACAAGTATTTCTTCGCTAATATTTATTACATCTCTTTCATATGCTTTAATTGCTAGATCTGAAGATGCAAACATTCTTGGTTTCTCCATTTTATTCATATCTGTCATAAGGTAGAACCCTATTAACATATCCTTTGCTGGATTAGCTAATACTTCACCATTGGATATATTTACAATGTTTCTAGATGCCATAATATCTCTCTTTGCCTCTTCAAGTGCTTCCTGTGTCAAAAGAACATGTACTGACATCTGGTCTCCATCAAAGTCTGCATTAAATGCTTTACATACTAATGGATGTAACCTAATTGCCTCTCCCTCTACTAGCTTAGGATAGAAGGCTTGTATACTATACTTATGTAATGTAGGTGCACGATTAAGTAGTACAGGTTTCCCGTCGATAACTTTTTCTAAGATATCCCAAATAATATCTTCCTCCTCCTCTATCATATCCTTTGCTACTCTTACATTTGGTGCGAACTCTTTATCCAAAAGTTCGTGTATTACAAATGGTTTAAACATTTCTAATGCAACAGACTTAGGAACACCACACTGATCTAATCTTAAACTTGGGTCTCCAACAATTACTGCACGACCAGAGTAATCTACCCTTTTACCTAAAAGATTTTTTCTAAAGATACCCTTCTTACCCCTCAAATCATCAGTTAGTGATTGATATGGTAATCTCTTACTATTCATCATTGGCTTAGATGGCCTATGTGAGTTATCAATTACTGCATCTACAGACTCTTGAAGCATTCTCTTCTCATTTCTAAGAATAACATCTGGTGCACCAATCTCTATTAATCTTGCTAACCTATTATTTCTATTAATAATTCTTCTATACAAATCATTAAGATCTGAAGTTGCAAACTTACCACCAGACAAAGGAATAATTGGTCTAAGCTCTGGAGGAAGTACAGGCAATATCTCAACCACCATCCAGCTAGGATCTATTCCGTTCTGTTTGAATCCTTCTAAATATTGAATTCTTCTAATTGATGCCAACTTTTTATCTCCTTTCTCTTTTTTAACTGCTCTTCTTAATTTTGATAACTCATCCTCTATATTTAAATCTTTAAGTAGTTTCTTAATTGCTTCCGCACCCATCAATGCGTTAAAGAAGAGTAACCCTCTGTCCTCTAAATCAATATATTCATCCTCTGTTAATACAGAACCTATTCCTACTTTCTCAATTAATTGCTGTAATTTAGAGTAAAAATTATCTATCTCTTCCTCTCTCTCTGCATAATCTTTCCTTACTTTGGCAATACCCTGTTTCTTTTTGTGCTCGAGTTGGCTTACCTTAAAATCAGAACCTTCTTTCTCCTTCTTTGCTCCTTTAATATCTGCATCATACATAGCTTCAGTTACTTTCAACTCTTCCTCTAACTCTGTTTTAAGGTTATTTAAGTCTTCTTTCTTAAGTCCCTCCAACTTCTCAAGCATATCTTTCCTCTTCTCATCCTCTATCTCCACTACCATATATCTTGTGTAGTAAATAACAGAGAGAAGCTTCTTATGAGACATATCTAATACAATAGACATTTTGTTAGGAATACCGTATGCAAACCAAACATGTGCAACTGGTACTGCTAATTTAATATGTCCCATTCTCTCCCTTCTTACATCTTTTGTTGTTACCTCAACACCACACTTGTCACATACTATTCCCTTATATCTAATCTTTTTATACTTACCACAGTAACATTCATAGTTTTTAGATGGACCAAATATCTTCTCACAGAAGAGACCATCTGGTTCAGCTCTAAATGTTCTATAGTTAATAGTTTCCGCTTTTGTAACCTCTCCGTATGACCAATCTAATATCTGATCAGAAGATGCAAGTGTTAGTCTAAGTGCATCGAAATCATCAAAAGAGTTTTTACTATGATTATGATTATGGTTATTCATTCTCTACAACCTCCTGTGGTTTTTTTGAAATTAATTCCATGTTTAAACATAAGGCATTTAATTCTTTTATTAATACCTTAAATGACTCTGGTATATTTACACTCTCTATTTTCTCTCCATGAATTATTGCCTTGTAAGCACTTGATCTACCTTTAATATCATCAGATTTAATAGTTAACATCTCTTGCAATGCATAAGGTGCTCCGTGTGCTTCTAGTGCCCATACTTCCATTTCTCCAAATCTTTGACCACCTCTTTGTGCTTTACCACTTAGTGGTTGCTGTGTAACAGCGGTGTATGGTCCAGTTGATCTGGCATGTACTTTCTCATCTGCAATATGGTGTAATTTAAGTATATACTTAATACCTACAGTTACTTTTCTTGGGAGTTTCTTTCCTGTTCTACCATCATAGAGATCTACTTTCTGTTCAATTTTGTACCCCTGTTTCTTCATCTCTTTTTCAATCCATTCCATATTTACTTCTTCAAAAAGTGGAAATGCGAATTTCTCCTTAAGTAGTTTTGCATACAACCCAAAGTGAACCTCTTCTGCTTGACCCATGTTCATTCTTTTTAAGAAGGTTGGTGTCAACACTATATCAACTGGTTGTCCATCTGCTGTAAAAGGCATATCTTCAACAGGTCTAATTGCAGATACTGTATTTTTATCTCCATGTCTTCCAGATATTTTATCTCCATATCCCAATTTCTTTGTATTAGCAACCCATATCTTTACTTCTTCTAATACCCCTGGAGGTAGCTTATCACCTTTTTCTACGGATAGGCGTTGAGTGTGAATCACTATTCCTTCCTCTCCATGAGGTAATCTTAATGAGTTATCTCTTACATCACTTGCAGATTCTCCAAATATTGCTCTTAGTAATCTTTCCTCTGCAGTTAACTCTTTCTCTCCTCTTGGTGCAATTACACCAACAAGTATATCTCCTGCCTTAACTTTCATTCCCTCTCTAACTATTCCAACCATATCTAATTTTTGTAAAATTCTATCATTAACATGTGGTATATCCGCAGTTATTACCTCTGGCCCTAACTCTGTATCTCTTACCTCAACTTTATGTTCTCTAATATGTACAGATGTAAGTAAATCATCTCGAACAACTCTTTCAGAGATTACTACAGCATCCTCATAGTTATATCCCTCATAAAACATCAAAGCAGCTCTTAGGTTAATACCTATTGATAGCTCTCCTCCTACACATGTAGGTCCATCTACTAAGATATCTCCTTTTTTAAATTTCTGACCTTTTTCAACTGCAGGTTTCTGAGAAAAAGATGTATTATCGTTTGTTCTGTAGAAAGTAATTAGATTAAAATCCCTTATCCCTTCTTTTTTGTATTGAACGGTAACTCTATCTGCATCTACATACATAACCTCTCCATCATCTTGGGCAAATACTGACCAGTTAGATTGTTTTGCAACAATATCCTCTACACCCGTCCCTATTAATGGTGCTTCCTGTTTTACTAATGGGACAGCCTGTCTCTGCATATTTGCTCCAGCCAATGCTCTCATAGCGTCATCATGAGATACAAATGGAATTAGTGCCATACCTAAACCTGCTTGCTGATATGTTAAAACATCTACATGGTCAACAATATTTACATCTTCGAGTATGAAATCTCCGGCATGTCTAACAGGAACTAATAGCTCTAATATGTTATTGTACTCATCGGTATTAACAGATGGAATACTAATATATTTATCCTCTTCGTCTAATGCATCAAGGTAATCTACATCTTCTGATATGAATGGCTTTACTTTTACGATCTTTAACTCTTTCTTATCAGAAATTTTCTTAGCTAATTCCGAAGTGATAGTGGTACCTCTCTTGGCTATACCCTTAATCTCTTCATCCAATATTCTATTTACTAACTCTGTACTTGAATTCTTTACCTCTTTCTTTACCTTTCTGTATGGAGACTCTAAGAATCCAAATTCATTTACTCTGGCTAAGATTGATAGTTGTGTAACCACACCGATATTTGCACTCTCAGGACTGGTTACTGGGTCAAATTTTGCATACTGCGAATTATGAACCTCTCGAATAGAGAAGGTTGCTCTTTCCTTTACAATACCTCCAGGTCCCGCAGCGGTTACTTTTCTTTTGTTCTCTAATTCAGCCAGTATATTTGTCTGATCCATATATGTTGATAGCTGATTAGCACCAAAGAATGATTGAATTGAGGCGGCTATCGGTTTAGTACCAACTAACATAGATGGAGTAACCTTAGCATCTTGTCCATACAAACTCATTTTATCTTTAATATTTTTCTCTAATCTCCTAATACCAGCAAGTAACTGTCTCTCTAATACCTCTCCAACACTTCGAATCCTTCTATTAAACAAATGGTCTATATCATCTGCCGGTTCAACCCCGTTATTAATCTTTATTAACTTCTTTACTATCAATATGATGTCCTCAGGATACAAAACTGCCTCATCCGGATTGTTTACATCGTATGAAGTCCCTAACTTTCTATTTAATTGATATCTCCCTATCTTACCTAAATCAAATTTTCTTCTGTTAAAGAAATTACTTTTAATATATTTCTCTGCACTCTCAATTGTTACAGATTCATCTGGTCTTAATTTGTTGTAGATACTGATAATGGCATCCTCTTTACTCTTAGTAAAATCTCGAGCAAGTGTTGCCTCTATATATTTATACTCTTCATGGGTATCTACATCTTTAAAAAGTTTAAGAATTTCTTGATCATTTTCATACCCTAGTAATCTTAAGAATTCTGTAATTAAAACTCTTGGTCTTTTAGGCAATATTCTCATTGAGATCACATTGTATTTGTTTGTTTCTATCTCATACCAAGGGCCTCTCCCTGGCATTAATCTTGCCTTGTATAAAGTTCTGTATGGAAGTACCTCTGATTCTTCAAAAAGAACTCCCTCTGCCCTTACTATCTGATGTGTAACAACTCTTCTAACACCGTTTACAACAAACGCCCCGTCTTCTGTCATCATTGGCAGATCAGCAACAAATATCTCTTGCTCTTTTATCTCTCCTGTCTTGTTGTTAAGAAGTTGTACTGTAGCGTATACGGGGACTTCGTATGAAAGACCCTTTGCAAGTGAGTCCTCAATACTTCTATATGGCTCTCCATACCTAAATGATTTAAATTCCAGAGTCCACATTCTCTCCATTGTATCTTTGACAGGATTTATTTCTTCAAAGAGTCTCTGGAAACCACCCTCGTAAAAATCTTTGAACGAGGATTTTTGAGCTTCAATTAGACTTGGGATTTCAAAAGAGGAAGAGAATCCTTTCCCTAAATTTAGTCTGGAAGCTCTATTTCGCTTGGGTTCAATCATAGAACAGTGATTTATAGGTTATAAATTACATCCAACAAAGCGATAATACCTAGACCATTATTCAAAATGACCTAGGAAAATTGTAATAACCGCTTTAATTAAAGCAAAACTTAAGTGACTCTGGCGAGTTTATCATATTTAAGCTATATAGTCAAAGGGTTTTTAACATTTTGCAATCCCTTAATATACACGATAATATATGAGTGGGAAATCTTTGTCAAAAGATGTATATTCCTCTATTATATATATACACAAATTTATCATGTCAAGAAAAAAGAAAGAAAAAATAAATATTAAAAGCTCTGAAACTAAAATATTTTTTGGTTTAGTCCTTTTAATACTTGGACTTGCTTTAATATTAACTCCCTTTGTTAAAGATGAAGCTAAAATATTCATATATATATCTACCATATTAGGATGGCCCTCTATAATCTGGGGAGTTGGTATAACTGCCTTAGCAATTAATTTACTTACACAAGGAAAGAATTTTGGTAAAAAGATTCAAATCTTCGGTTTCCTACTACTTTCAATATGTCTTAATACTCTTCTTACTTTTTGGGTACCTGCAAATATGCTTGAGGATACAACAACTTTGCAAAAAGCAGGTGGAACCTTTGGGAAGATTCTTCACACTGGTATAAATGGTACGATGGGAGATATCTTAGAGCTTATAGTAATACTGGTTCTTCTTGTAGTTGCTTTCTCTTTCATTACAGGAATACAGATTAAACAGATAGCAGAAACCATCAGTCAACTTTTCTCTAAAATTAGTGTAAGCGATTTAAAAAGTAAGATTGGAGAAAGTGTTAGTGAAAACAAGCTCGTCATCAGTGATCCTAATAATGAGGATGATGATTTTAGAATTGATAATAGTCAACAGCTACAGATGGATGAAGATATCAATGTACTACAACAGACACCCCCTATTGTACCAATTGAAGCTGAACCAAATATCGTTGATAACAATAAAACGGGAGATGTTGATACTGCACCCTCTAAACCAAAATATCTTAATTGGAAATATCCTAGTATAGATAACCTTCAGCAACCAATTAAGACAAAACAAAATGATGATGAATACAAAAAAGAAGCAAAAGTAATCGAAAGTGTTTTAAAGAGCTTTAAGATACCAGCAAAAGTTGTAGAAATAACTGTTGGACCAACGGTTGTTAGATATGCATTAGCTATTCCAGCGGGTGTAGCAGTAAATAGAGTAAAAAGACAAAGCAGTGATATAGAGGTTGCATTAAGAGTATCAAGAGGGATGATGAGAATAGAGGCACCAATTCCGGGGACTTCGTATATTGGAATAGAGATTCCAAACAAGAGCCCTAACTATGTATATATGAAAGAGATGGCTAAGAAATTACTTTCTAATGCAGATAAATATGAGCTTCCTTTAATCCTTGGAAGAGATATTGCTGGTAAGCCAGAGATAAGGGATTTAGTAAATATGCCACATTTACTAGTAGCTGGTATGACACGATCAGGGAAATCTATAGGTATTAACTCAATACTTGGTGGTTTACTTCTTACAAAGACTCCTGATGAGCTTAGATTAATACTTGTAGACCCTAAGATGGTTGAGATGGAAGCGTATAACGGGATACCTCATCTCCTTACACCAGTAATTAACGATATGGAGCTTGTTGTTAATGCTCTACAGTGGGCAATAACTGAAATGATGAAAAGATACAGAATGTTAAAACAGGTATTAGCTAAAAATATTGTTCAATACAACCAAAAAATGGGATATCCAGCTATGCCATATTTAATTGTTGTCATTGATGAAATGGCAGATTTAATGCTTGTTGCTGGTCCAGAGGTTGAAACAAAAGTACAAAGAATTGCACAGATGGGGAGAGCCGTTGGTATCCACCTAGTACTTGCAACTCAAAAACCTGTTGTAACAGTAATTACAGGATTAATTAAATCGAATATCTCTGGAAGAATTGCTTATGCAGTACCCTCCGCTATGGACTCTAGAGTCATTCTTGACCAAACTGGTGCAGAAAATCTCTTAGGTAATGGAGATATGCTTTACAAAGATCAATCAATGGCGAAACCAATTAGAATCCAGGGTTGTTTCATATCAACCGAAGATACAATGGATATTATTGATCAGATTAAATCTCAAGCCGTTGAAGAAGAAGGAGGACTCGATATAACAGAGCCTGTAAGTATTACTAACGGCTCTTTTGGTGTATCAGATGAAAGAGATCCGGAGTTTCCACAAGCTCTACAGGTTGTAATAGGTGAAAAGAAAGCATCTGCTTCTCTACTTCAAAGGCGACTTAGTATAGGGTATAACAAGGCCGCAAGGTTAATGGAACAGCTTGAAAAAGCGGGTGCCATTGGTAAGCAGGACGGAGTTAAACCAAGAGAGGTTTTAGTATCTTCACCATCAGAGATTCTTGGCAAACCTTCAGATGATATATCAGAAGATTACTAGGTTTGATATACTCTTCATAATATGATAACTGCAGGCGAGGTAATTAAAAACAAGAGAGAATCTCTTGGTAAGAATCTAACAACTGTTAGTACAGACACTAAGATACAGAAGAGGTATCTTGAATATATTGAAAACAACGAATTTGATAAGTTTGATTCAGAAATTTTCGCTTCGGGTTTTCTCAAAATATATTCTAAATATCTAGACTTAGATGTAGATAAAGTACTGGCACTTTACAGAAGAAGTACAAAGATTGATACGAAAGTACCGAAGAAGGGTAAATTAAATACAAAAAAAGAATCTTTTAAAATATCTCCTAAACTAATTGCCATTATCTCCTTATCAATATTTCTTCTCTCAGTTATCTCTTACATAGGATATCAGATATACAAATTCCAAAGACCACCACTACTAACAGTATCCCAGCCTGTAAATGAATATATCTCAGAAGAAGAGGAATTAACTGTTAAGGGTGTAACAGAGTCTATGGCTGTTGTTAATATAAATGAACAACAGGTAGATATAAATGAGAAAGGAGAGTTTGAAGAAACTATTACTCTTAAGAAAGGAGTTAACAGCATCTCAGTAGTAGCATGGAAAGAGTCAAATAGTAATCTTAAAACTACAGTAACCCTAAAAGTTGTATATACTCCAAAAGAGGAAACTGCAACACAGGAAGAAAGTATTAAAGAATTTAAATTACTTCTTTCAATTTCACAATCTCCATCATGGATTAAATTAGATATAGATGGGGAAAGTAAAATTTCTCAGGTATTACAACCTAATACACAGCATGAATACAATGTATTACAGAGCTTTACATTAGTAACAGGAAGGGTTCAAAATACCTCTTTGAAGGTAAATAATGAGGAGATAAAAATAACCTCCTCTAGCACCACCGGTATAGGACAGATTACATGCCAAATTGAGAATAATGAGTTAAAGTGCGAATAGTGTAAGGAAATTGGTATAATAAGGTATGGACTCATCAAGAGATCAAATAGAAGAGATAAGGGGTAAGCTGGATATAGTAGATGTGGTCGGAAAGTATGTACAGCTTAAACAGGCAGGCAAGAACTACTCCGGTAAATGTCCCTTCCATCTTGAGAAAACCCCCTCTTTCATTGTTAGTCCTGAGCTTCAGAGATATAAATGCTTCGGTTGTGGTGAATCAGGAGATATTTTTACCTTTGTTCAAAAGATTGAAAATATTGATTTTCCAGAAACTTTAGAGAAACTAGCTAAAGAAGCGGGTGTAACATTAAGAAAACAGAGAGTAAATACAACTTATGAAAGATTGGAAGATATTAATAAAAAGGCAGCTATATATTTCTTTAGACAGTTAAAAGATAAAAAGGGTATAAAAGCACTTGAGTATGTTAAAAACAGAGGTATAAAAGATGAAAGTATTAAAAGTTTTGGAATTGGTTACTCACCTGGTGGTATAGAGCTTCTTAGTTATATTCAAAGTGAAACAAAGTATTCAAAAGAGGAGCTTTTAGCATCAGGACTCTTTGTTGAGAAAGAGGGAAAACTAAGATCAAAATTTTACAAAAGAGTAATGTTTCCCATTAGATCTAGCTCTGGAAAAGTAATCGCATTTACTGGGAGAGTTCTGCCTGATAATGATTACGGTCCTAAATATATGAACTCTCCTGAAACCCCCATATATCATAAAAAAGATAATTTATATGGACAGTATGAATCCAGACAAGAGATTAGGAAAAATGATTTAGCAATACTTTGTGAAGGTACAACAGATGTTATCTCTGCTCATCAAATAGGTATTAAAAATATAGTTGCACCTCTGGGTACCGCTCTAACGAAGGAACAGTTGCAAAAGATATCTAAATTAACGAAGAATGTTCTCTTTCTCTTTGATAGTGATACTGCTGGACAAAAGGCTCTTGAAAAAGCATTTATCATGTCCCAAGAGTTATCTTTGAATACCTATGCAACAAATACCCTTCCTTACAAAGATATTGATGAAATGATAAAAGAAAGTCCTAAAAAATTTCTATCTCTAGTTAATAAAAAAGTAGATGCATTTACATATTTACTCACTCAATTTATTAAAGATAAAAATTTAACAAAGTTTTCAGAGTACCGTGAAACCGTTTCATGGCTCGAATGGGTTCTGTCTAGTGTGATAAATCAAGATAATTTTTTATTCTATGTGAAAACCGTTTTCAGTATTACAAAAATTGACATATCTAAAAAGGGCGCAACAAAGGCAAAAAATTTTTCTGAGGTCAAGTGTGGAGGTCTGGCACCAAAAAGAGCTGGCAAGGACGCCATTTTCTTGCAACATTTACTTTTTTTGAAGGATAAAAAACCCTCTTTATCTTTCGATGACAAGGTTTTTGCTGACAGTGAAATTAGGGAGGTAATTTTATTCATTTTGAACAATCCTGAATGTAAGAGGGAGGATATAATTAAACAGTTTGAAAATGATTCCTTGGTAAAAAGTATAATAGAAGATAGTATATTCTCTTTTTCAAAAGAGAGTAGCAGTATAGAGGAATTACAAAATATTTATGATAGTATTGTAAAAGATTACTATCAAACAAAAGAGTTAGAGTATAATATTAAGATTGCAGCTGCAGAAAAGACCGGAAATGTTAAAGAAAGTGATAAACTATTTAAAGAGTTCCAAGATTTAACAAAAGAGAAACAGAAATATGAACAAAATAGCAGATTATGATACATACGATTACGATTACAGTACATACTGGGCAAAGAGAGAGTACGAGCATAAAGCAGAGGTAATAGTACTCAATAGAATTCTCAAGAGTGCCTATGGCCAATGGTTTTTAGATATAGGGGGATCGTTTGGGAGGTTAACTCCAACATACAGCCAGAATTTTTCCAATCTAGTCATTATCGATTACTCGTTAAAAACATTACAGAAAAATTACAAAGTTTTAAAAAAGAAATATCCTAATCTAGAATTAATTGCTGCAAATGCATACTACTTACCATTTAAAGATAACTCGTTTGATGGAGGATTAATGGTAAGAGTTCTTCACCATATCGAGAAACCAAAACAGTGCCTAGAAGAGATTTATAGAGTAATGGATGGGGATGGAGTATATATCCAGGAGTATGCAAATAAGTTACATATTAAAGCGATATTTAGAGCAATACTTACTCTTAATTTCGGTGTATTTAATAAAGAACCGTATCAACAACCTGATAAAGATAATAACGAGGGGGCAAAGAAAGGATCAAAGGTACTTTTTTTAAATTACCACCCTCAATACATTAAAAATCTATTCAAAGAGGTACACTTTACTGTACTAAAAACATATGGTTGTTCCTTTTTGAGATTAAATATATTAAAAAAGCTTTTCAAGAATAATATCTTACTGTTTTGGGAAAGAGTATTTCAACAGACACTCTCATGGACGAATATTTCTCCAAGTATATTTGTAAAAACAGTAAAAATAGGAAAGAGAGAATCTAACAAACCCTCTACTTTAAAAGATATTCTTGTATGTCCCGACTGTAAATCTTCTCTGAATTTTAGTACCGATACTGCAATATGTTCAAAGTGTAAAAAAGGTTTTACAAAAAAAGAAAATATTTGGGATTTTAGAATATAAATGGAGGCGAAAAGGTCATTAGGACAAAATTTCTTTATAAACAGGAACTTAGGGGAGTATATTATTAATACTTTAAAACAAATAGGAACAGACACTGTTATTGAAATAGGGCCTGGAATGGGTTTCTTTACTGAAAAACTTCTTAAATCTTTTCCCAAGGTTTCTGCAATTGAGAAAGATACTCAATTAGCTAACTCTTTAAGGGAAAGTTATCCTAATTTAAATATTATTAATGAAGATTTTCTTGATATAGATTTAAATGGTATTGTAGAAAAAGATAGTATGTTTTTTGGTTCTCTCCCCTTTAATGTTTCAAAACCGATAATTGCAAAGATTATTGAGAGTAAATATTTTACCAGACCCTCCTTTTTTATAGTTCAGAAAGAGGTCGCTGAAAAATATTTATACAAAGAACCATACTCTGTTTTATCGCTTAATACTGCCATATATGCACAGTGTAAAAAAATAGTAGATATCTCTCCTGATTCTTTCAAACCGAAACCTAATGTACACAGTAGTTTAATATCTTTTACTCCTAACAGTAGAAATATCGATAGTGTTGAAGATATTAAACAGCTTATTAAATTATCTTTTAGACAACCAAGAAAGAATATACATAACAATCTAAGAGGTACTAAGTATGAAAATATATTAGGTAAATATAGTACCTTTAGACCTCAGCAGTTATCCCTAGATGATTATATACAGATATATAAATATTCTCTTTGATCTTTTGATATAATTAGTTTGATGAAAAAAGAAAAGAAAGAGAAACAGTTAGAGTTTGGTTTAAAGGGTACTCCAAAGAATATCTATTATAAATACAAGAAACAGTATGAACTGTGGTTAGCAGGACTTGAAACAAAAAAGTTTATTAAAGATCCTCTAACATGGTTAACCATAATATTATCTATATCTCTAGTAGGAACACAAATATATATGATAGAGAGTAAGGATAAGATTCCTCAGAAAGTTCCAATATTTAATTACTTTCTTAATCCTACGAAAAAACTAGTACATGATGAATACCTCTATCTATTACCTTTACTCTCAATACTCATTCTCCTTATAACTATAATCCTATCAAATAGGTACTATCATAAAGAGAGAGATCTATCCAAAATAATCATTATTGTCGCATTACTAGTAAATACCTCTCTCTGTTTAACCTTTATAAAATTATTTTTATCGTTCTAATATGGATATATCAATACCAACATCTATTTTAGAGAAAATACTAAAAATAGGTAATGTAACAGTTCTATCTCAGTACGATAAATATCTAAATTACTGGCCAATATTCCTTTTTGGATTAATACTTTCTTTCTTTTTGATACCATTTATTGGGAAAATAGCACTAAAGTGGGGAGTAACATACAAGCCTAGAGCTAAAAGAAAGAATAGAGAGTTTGACAACCCTGAGAAAGCCCTACATGACAAGGAAACTCCCGCATTAGGAGGGTCGGCAATAACCATTCCATTGATAATTGGATTACTTATCTTTTTTAGATTAGACCCCTTCACAACTCCTATTCTAATATCACTCCTCATTCTTGTACTTGGCTCTGTTTTAGATGATGTATTTAATTTGCCTGCAAAAGTACAACTCGGTTATCAAATACTCGCGGCTGCAGTTATAGCATTTTCAGTAATAGATCTGTCTAATATTAGCTTCTTTGCTAACGATTTCCTTAATTTAACAGCATACTCTTGGAGTAGTAAACTACTTTTTCTGCCAATATCCTTTGTGTTCCCAGGCGATCTTATATTGATGCTATGGATATTACTTTGTATTAACTCAGTTAAATGGGTTGGAGGCTCTCCAGGTCTAGTAGAATCTTACTCATTGGTAATATTTGCACTACTTTTTATCATTGGTATAAGAACATTCTCTTTACTATCAAGCTCTCTTTCTATCTTAATAGTTGGTTCTTTAATTTCTCTTCTTTACTTTGCATTTCCACCTCCTAAAATAATGTCCGGTTCAAGTGGTAAGTCTGTATATGGATTTTTAATAAGTGTATTAGCATTAATTAGTGGTGTTAAATTCTCGACAACACTTATGTTACTTGCCTTACCAATAGTAGATGCTCTCTATGTAATTGCTTATAGATATATTACATACAAACCCAAAAATCCAATTGAACTAATGAGGATAAATGATACCTCCCATCTACATCACAGATTAATAAAGTTAAATTTTAGTAGAAAACAGATTCTTCTAATAGAAACTTCAATATCTCTTTTAATAGGTTCCTTTGCAATACTCTCTACGGGTGCTTTAAGATACTTTGCATTAATATTTGGAATTGCTGCAGTTATCGCTTTCATAGTATATATAAATTACAGGGCACATAAGAAGGAAAAGGTTAAAGAGGAATCCCCTGAGTCAAGGTATTCATATTAGTTTCTAGACAAATGATGATACCTTGAATATAATTAAGGTATATGAAAAAGCCAAAATCTGCCCTTGTAATAGTATCAATTGTAATACTTCTATCCATATTCTTTTTCTTTGTACCTCTTAAAGATATAGTTAAGAATATTCCCATATTAAAAGGCTTTTATCAAAATACAACACTTGAAATTACAACCCCAAATGGGAAAGCCACAGTAAAAATTAATGGAAAAGAGTACGGTGAAACTCCAGCAAATATTAACAACCTAGTTGCAGGGGAGTATGAAGTAGAATTAATAAGGACTGGGAATAATGAAAACTTCTATAAACCACATATCTTCAATATTGAACTAACAAAGAACTCTACATCAAGAATTAATATTGAGATAGGACCTGATGATAATCTGCATGGGGTTCTTCTCTACTATACTGACGATAACACAATAGAAAAAGGCAAAGGAAGGGTAACAATAACATCAAATAAAGAGGACAGTAAGGTCTATGTTAATAACGAACAGTTGTATTCCACCCCTATAACAAACATATCTTTAAACAAAGGGGAGTACACTATCAGATTGGAGACCTCAAACTATGAAGATTTAGAATTTCCTGTTTTAATAAGAGAAGGGAGTATATTGAACATCAAAGGATATCAATTCCCAATACCTGTAAATTTTGAAGATACTAGTAATGAGTAAAGAGGATTTAAGCAAAATAAGGGGACAGGTACCAATATCAGTAATAGTACATGGCGGTAATTATATCTCCTTTCAATTAGCAAAAACTCTTCTTGAACAGGGTAGCCATGTAGTTATAATTGATAGATATACTAATACATCTAAACAGTACTTCACGGAGTTAAAAAGGTCTGGAAGGGTCAGTTTTATCGATTTCAAAGGTATTAAATCTTTCTATGAAAAGATTGCCCGAATAGACTATCTTTACTACATGCTGGGACAAAAGGTTGAAAGTATGAAAAACGCTGATAGTAAAGACTTCCTTTCAGAAACAGATTACCTTAATCAAAGTTTAACCTGTGCTAATAAATATAAGGCAAAGATATCCTTAATAACATCACTAAGGTTAAATAGAGAGCTATCTAATAGAATAAATAATGAACAGGTTGGGAAAACAAAACCGTATTCACCTTTAGAATTACAAAGGTATGGGGAGAACTTTGCAGCCGAGTATGTAGATAAAACAAAGGCCAATCTAAGAATAATTCGTTTGGGAACAATACTTGGTAAAGGATTACCACAAATCTCTGATGATATCCTACACAAACTCTTTTTAGATGCTACACAAAAAGCACAGATAGAGATAGAGGGAGAAGGTTTAGAAATTCACAATATAGTGCATGAAAGTGATGCAATATATGGAATTCTTAAACTAACCTTCTCTGATGATACAAAAGGCGAAGTAATATCTCTATGCAACAAAAATGATTACTCAACACTCTCAATGGCATACAAATTACTGGAGTTAGATGTAGAAGCAAAAGCCATTAAATTCACAGAAAGACAGAATGATATCCCAATATTACAAGATCTCTATGTGCCAGCACCCAATGCTACACAGTATGGATGGAAACAGAATATATCATTAGAAGAAACCACCATAGATCAGGTAAAAGCATACTATGAAAGATCTGATAAAAAATGGGAAATAGATAAGATAAATGATAGAAAGAAAGCTACAGAGAAAAGGATTTCTAATGTATCTAAAACTAAATTAGGAGCATTTCTCTCCTCTCTTTTAGAACCTTTTAACGCACTAAGGAAACCTAAAGAGCTTTTTACAAAGATAGATTATCCAAAAATTGTAAAAAATGTGTTACTCTCTGTCCTTTTTATATCCTTAATATACTTCTTAATAGCTCCTGTTATTGGTATTTTAATAGGAGGCTCGCTAGTGTATAAAGATGGGAATGATTTAAAAAACTCTGTCACAGAGTTAGATTTTGATAAAATTCAAAGAAATAGTAGCTCTCTATCTAACAATATTAAGAGAGTTGAGAATAGCTTTGAAAGGGTATATTGGATATTTAAAATCACGGGTATGAGAGAAGAGTACTCCAATCTATTCCAAGTCGTACAAGGTACTAAATATATATCTGAAAGTACAGAGAATTTAGTTGTTGGCTTAAGGCCTTTCGGTCAATACATTAAAGACTTTGAACCCTCTATTGAGTTTGATAATGAAGAATCTTCATCAACAATTAAAGAGTATAGCCAATATCTTGAAGCAATAGATGATAACAAGTATCAGTTACAAGAGGGCATATTTAAAATGTCTCTTGCACAAAGCGTAATAGATAAAGTTGACACAAGGCACTTCCCCAAGTTTATAACTACATATGTATTACAGTACAAAGATTTAATAGAACAGATTAATGATACTGTAAAACCCTTAGAGAAAGTATCTCAGTTCTTACCTGAAATTCTGGGATTAGATGAAAGAAAAAGATACTTAATTCTACTTCAGGATAATGGGGAGATTAGAAGTACAGGTGGCTGGTTATCAAGTTACGCTGTTGTAGCAATAGAAGATGGTCAAATTAGAGAGCTCTTTGTTGATGATATATACAATGCACAGGCGTTACTAAAATTGAAAGGTGAAACATACAGATCACCATACTCTTTAACAGAAGCTCTTCCAAGTGTTCCATTCTCTTTTCCTCTAGTAAACTGGAATCCTAACATGGATAGGGTCTTACTCTCTTCAGAGCAGTTTGTGTATGACCTAGAGAAAGGGAATTCCTTGGATGGTGTAATAACAGTAGACTTAGTATTTATACAAAAAATTCTTGATAAATGGGGTGGCGTTCAAGTCCCAGGAGAGAGCGATCTAGTAACTTCCGCGAATCTATATCAGAATATATTTGAAACTTACTCCGGAGAGAAGGCTGAAGATATAAGGAAATCGACATTCTTAACAGATTTCTTTGATGCAGTAGTAACAAAAATATTCTCTTCAAAATTAACAACTAATACAGATCTTTACTCTGCCATATCGGAATCTATTAATGAGAAACATATATTATTCACATTCAAAAATTCTATAGCTAGAGCTTACGCAGATGAAAATGGGTGGGATGGTAATCTAGATTCTAAATTCCAAAGTGCACCAATAGATATAGATTGGAACTGGGGTGGAAACAAAGCGAATTTATATATTAAAAAGAATCATACCCTTGATGTTGATATAAAAGATGAAAATACGATAGATTACTCATATCAAATAGCAGTACAGAACGATTCCTCAAAAGAAGAGTACCCCCAAGGAGAGTATAAAAACTATGTAAGAATATACATACCTTACAATGCGACTGTGACCAGTATTCGAGGAATAACTGGAAATAAATACAGTATTTATGAAGAGGATGGATACAAAATAATAGCCGGATGGTTTAATATACCAATAAAGGAGACATATACATTAGAAATTAA
>DAOQBQ010000002.1:0-31302 GCA_035355175.1 Candidatus Dojkabacteria bacterium | reverse complement strand
TGCTAGAACAAGAAGAGATACTATTGTTGTAGCCTCAGTATCTTGTATTTACAATATTGGTAGTCCAGATAACTATGAAAACAAATCTATTGAAATTAGAGTTGGACAAAGTATAGATATTGCTAAACTATCAAGTGAGTTAACATTTTTACGATATGAAAGAGAATCAACAGATTTAATATCGGGTACATTTCTTGTAAGAGGAGATACTGTTGAACTATTTATGCCATATGAAGAGTTTCCTGTAAGAGTAGAATTTTTTGGGAATGAGATAGAGAGTATTACATATATTGAACCAATATCAAAAAGAAAAATTAATACAGTTGACAACTTAGATATATTTCCTGCTACTCCACTTGTATATGATCCTGATACTTTGGCACAGGCAGTAACTAATATTGAAAAAGATTTAAAACAAAGAACACAGTTTCTAAGGAATTTAGGTAAAGAGGTTGAAGCACAAAGATTGGAACAAAGAACTAGGTATGATATTGAAATGATGACACAGATAGGGTTTTGTAAAAGTATGGAAAACTATTCAATATATTTTGATGGAAGAAAAACAGGACAGCCTCCATATACTCTTTTAGATTACTTCCCCGATGATTACTTAATGTTTGTTGACGAGTCACATATTACAATTCCTCAGGTTGGAGGTATGTATAACGGTGATAGGGCTAGAAAAGAGAATTTAATAGAGCACGGTTTTAGATTACCAACTGCATATGATAACAGACCACTTAATTTTAATGAGTTTAAAAGTAAACAGAAAGATACTATATACTTTTCAGCTACTCCTGATGATTGGGAGATTAAAGATAGTAGAAATACAGTCGTAGAGCTTTTAACAAGACCTACAGGTCTTTTAGACCCTCAAATTGATGTAAGAAAAACAAAAAATCAAATTGATGATGTAATAAATGAAGTAAAAATGAATACAGAAAAGGGTGAAAGAGTCTTAATTACTACATTAACAAAAAGAATGGCAGAAGATTTAACATCATACTTGCAAGATTTTGGAATTAAGGTCGCGTATCTTCACTCTGATATTGATACTGTAGAAAGAGTTGAGATATTAAGGAACTTAAGATTAGGAGAGTTTGATGTATTAGTAGGAATTAATCTCTTAAGAGAGGGTATCGATTTACCAGAAGTTTCTCTGGTAGTGATTTTAGATGCAGACAAAGAAGGATTTCTAAGATCTAAAACTAGCTTAGTACAAACAATAGGTAGAGCTGCAAGACATGTAAACGGAAGAGTTATTATGTATGCAGATACAATAACACAAAGCATGAAGTATGCAATAGATGAAACAAACAGAAGAAGAAAGTATCAAGAACAGTACAATAAAGAAAATAAAATAATACCAACAAGTATTAAGAAAGATATTAGGGACTCACTTGTAGAGAAAGAGAACTCTGATAAAAGGAATTTAGATATGGAGGTAGAAAAATTAAGTGAAAGACAAAAAAGAATGTACATTAAAGATCTAAGAGCAAAGATGTTACTTGCTGCTGATAACTTGCAGTTTGAAAAAGCTGCAGAGATTAGGGATAAGATTAAAGAGATTAATATTTAAACTCTTTCAATTAGTTCTATCATTTGAGTGTGTATCACTTTACTGTTCTTAGGATTGTATTCACAAAGCTTTTTAATAAAATCATCCAATGATAAATCTAATTCGTTAATAGCTTTAACTATACCTTTTGATAATTGAATTCTATCTGGTTCATCTAATTTTGATATTACATTTAGCATTCTTACAAACCAACCAGCAGCGTTTTTCCCCTCTTTATCTGCTTCTGTTTTTATACTAATTATATGTCCATTCTTTTTAATATTTTCCCACATCTCATTATTAAACAGTGGCCCCGCGAACTCACTTTCCTGATTTAATCTATCAATATATTTCTTAGCCTCTTTACTATTTAAATCTCTCGATACTATCTGTAAAGCAGTTCTAATCTGTTCCCCCCAGCCATCGTCTGTAGTTTTTAATCCGGAGAGCAAAAGAGCAGAGGAGTATGCTAAGTGTCCACTGTCTACCATTTCTTGAACTTTTGGAGATATATTTTCAATATACTTTACTGCATCACTTACTTTCCTAGGACTTCTACCCATTTTTGAAGCTATCATAGATATTGAAATGTTTTCTTTACCATATATTTCTACCATCCTATTCCAGAAACCATGAATAATGGTTGCTTCCTGTGCAGAAGTCATCTTGTTATGAAGATTTTCAGACATCTGGATTGAAAGGACCTCTTCATCAGAAAGAGTTCTATTTGCCAACTTAACTAAAATACCAATCTCAAATCCCCTATCATTTAATAACTTAATAGCCTCATATCTGTGTCTACCAGCTAACAGTCTAATACCATCTTCACTAACATCTGCAATACAAGCCTGCAATTGACCAGTTACTGGAATACTACTAGCTATTTCCTCAACAATCTCATAATCAATAGGTCTAATATTCTCTACTGGGGAAATATCTTCTATGGGTATATATGTATGCTCCCACTTTATGTATTCATAGGATATTTCTCTTTCCATCTTTAAATGTCTATATTATTTAATCTAACAGTTATATATAAAATTTGGAGAAAATAAAAGGGCTGAGTTACCCCAGCCCTTTGAAATTTCGTTATAGAATCTGATTATCTATAGAAGTTATCTCTTCTAGGTGCTCTATCGCCATCCTCTCTTGGAGGTCTTGCAATAGATACATTGATAGCTCTACCATCAAGCTCTTTACCATTTAATTGGTCCATAGCTTGCTGTGCTAGCTCATCTGTAGCCATTGTAACAAAGCCAAATCCTTTAGATCTGCCCTTGAACTTGTCTACAATAACCTTTGCCTCAGTAACCTCTCCTATTGTGGAGAATAATGAAGACAAAGACTCATCTGTGGTATCCCATGAAAGGTTCCCAACAAAAAGTTTGTTCTGCATGTATATATAAATAAAAAATAAATACGCTACGGATAAGCACTCTTATAAAGGTAACCTACACAGGGCATTAAAAACTTAACACCTTTCTTAACATAGACTTTCCATTATACCATACATTTAAGATATAATGTCAAATATGAGAATCAGATACATACTTAATAATGATAAGAGAGTAAGTACTTTTAACACCTTTATTAAAACAGAGTACCCTACTCTTTTAACAGAGAAAAAACCAGATATCTTTCTAATAGCTGGGGGTGATGGAACTATGTTAAGAGCAATACACGATACCATAGATGAAAAAATCCCATATCTTGGTAAAGCAATGGGAACATTTAACTTCCTTCTTAACTCTTTTGATAATGATAAAGATATTATTGATAAAATATTAAATGATGAAATTAAACTTCACACATTTAAATCACACGCTATTAAAGCCATGTTTAATGGTAAAAAAATTGGAGAAGCAGTTAATGATGTAATACTTGGAGAAAAAATAACTGGATATCATTCATTCTCATTATCAACTAAGAATGGTGATTTAAGAAATTTTGAACTTAAGGGCTCTGGAATATGTATAAGTACACCTATTGGTTCTACGGCTTTTAATTTTAATAATGGTGGTAGAATACTACCTCTTGATTCCGATTTACTATCAATAACAGGAATAGTATGTAATAGATTCTTAAATGATATCATTCAGTTTGATGAAGTAAGAATAAAATCAAATGGAGCTAAAATATATTTAAGTAATGTTGAATCAGAGATTTTAAATGAGAAAAACGAACTCATATTAACAAAAGGCTCAGAAATAGAGATAGCTTTTTTAAATAAACAGGAATTTTTAGAAAGAAGAATAGAAATAGGACATAGATATAGGAAATAGTTTAGAATACTCCTAATTTTGAAAGTAGATATACAATATAGAATAGAACAATAATTAATCCGGAGACCCAATTAAAACTTTTATTTTTACCTAGTAGTTTCATCTCAATTAATAAACCAAATATAACAAAGATATTTAATATATTAAAATTGTATACATCTGTAATTATCTCTTTATTTAGAATTAAAGGAACAAATATTGCAGGGAGTCCTATTCCCAAAGAAATGTTCGCAATAGTACTTCCAAATACATTTCCAACAATTATATCTGTATAACCCTTCTTAGCAGATCTTATAGATGTATAAATCATTGGTATTGATGTCCCTATTCCTATTAATGTTACACCTAATATATATGGTGATATGTCGAAATCAATTGAGAATCTGTTTGTTTGACTAACTAAGAATATAGAGGATGTAACTAGTAAGATAAAACCGATAAGAATATATATTACAGATTTTGAAATTATTTTCTCATCTTTCTTAATATTTGAAATAGTGCTTGTATCAATGTCAACCTGCTCATGATCTATCACATCCAATTTTTCTCTGGTGGAGTACTGATATATAACAAAAAGAGTAATAATATATACAACAAGAATAATTATACCTTCAGTAGTAGATATTACTCCATCGAACATAAAGGCCGTTAGGAGTGCCATAATACAAAGATATATAGGAATCTCCTTCTCAAAAACTTGATACTTAGTAATAATAGTTATTAGAAATGCAGGGATACCTAATCCTAATCCAATATTTACATAATTTGTCCCTATTGCATTTCCTATTGCAATATCACTTCCATTATCACCAAATATAACAAGAAATACATTTACTGCAATAGTAGGTAATCCTGTACCCAAAGCTATTAATGTCGAAGCTATAACTAACTTACTAATACCAAATCTCTCAGCCAATGAAACTGCTCCTCTCATTATCCACTCAGACCCTTTTATTAAAAAGAAAAAACAGGTTAATAAAATTACTAAATCAATAATGATATTCATATATATAATAAAGGGCAGCTCTTTTAATATAACTTAGCTGGTTGCGGGACATAGATTCGAACTATGATTCTCGGCTTCAAAGGCCGGTGTCCTACCATTAGACGATCCCGCAAAGAACAACAATTATACTACACTAAATATATCAATTGAAATATTACCCTATTCATATTAATCTAATATATATGAAATTAAGAAAGAGTAAAAAACATGCGAACCCAATTAAAATGCCTAAAGCACCTAAAAAAGAAGTAATACAAAGAAGAAAAAAGAGATTTCAAATCTCAAGTATTTTTAAAAGTAAAACTGGTAAGAAAACAGTTCGGAGAAAAAACAAAAACAGTAAATATTTATTACTCCCAGTAATATTTCTTGTGATAGCAGGAGTCATCTTTCTCGCAATTAAGTATGTACTATTCATTAGAGAAAGTGCTTACTCTGACGAAGTATATGAGATTACAGATGTTATTGGATTAAAAGGAATCCCAACATATGGTGGCTCGGAATTCCTCTTTGAAAATAATATGGATGACTCTGTTGTAAAAGAGTTCATATCTAATGGTAACTCTGCATATAGATTACCTAAAAACACGACCCCTTCGGATATTGAAGAGTACTATCTAGAAAAATTAAAACCACTTGGTTGGGAGTTTATTCAAACAGTCCATATTGGCTCACCTGATATGAAATATGGACAGTATTGGATTAAAGATGGAAAAGGGTTAAGAATATACTCTAAATTTAATGATGTATGGTACGAAACCATATCTGAAGATGATGCCCGTAACGCTTTAGCTAATTTAATAAAAGAGGAGATAGAAAGAGAGATGTTAATGGCAAGTAGCGATAAACAAACATTACTACCTGATTACCCTTGGAAAATAGATATACCTAAAGAGTATTTAATTAAATATTCGCCAACAGAGTTAAAAGATTTAAGAGCTGTATCTTTTCAAAAAATAGGAAGTACTGAATCTGTTGAGATATATCCAATGGGTAAATGGAAAACAAAAGAATTAGATTTCTTCTTAAACGATTACTGTAATATTAAAACAACAGAAGAGATTAAATATGGAGTTATGAATAGTATCCCTATATCATTTAGGGATACACTTGGACTTAAATCAACACTACAAATGAACTCAGATAGTATACCAGCATATACTATTGCTAATACCTTTAACTCTACTGTCTATGTTATATCTTCTACACAGTTAGATTCTCCATTACTTCAGTATATTATTGAAAATATCAAACCTCTTGGAGCTAAAGAATAGATAACTCTTTTACTATCCTATCAACAACCTTTCTATTTTTAACAACAGAGTAAATATCTTCGTATTTTGCTTTTTTAATCATATCTAAACTTCCAAATTTCCTTAATAACTCCTTTCTTCTTTTAACTCCGATTCCCTCTATTCTATCAAAAACAGATATCTTGGACTCCTTAATGCTTCTTTTTCTAAAGTATGTAATTGCAAATCTATGTGCCTCGTTTCTTAAATCAATTAATATCTCTGGACTCTCAATATTTATTCTGTATATCTGACCCTCTTTACATATCCAGAACTCATCATTAAGCTTTTTACCCTTTCTTTTTAAATATTTTCCTTTAGATATTCCCATAAGAGTAATATTTTTGGGAATTAAACTATTAACAGAGGATAGTTGTCCCTTTCCCCCATCTATCAGTATGATATCTGGAATACTCTCTCTCATACTTAATCTTCTTCTTATTACCTCCTTTAACATTATAAAATCATTTGGTGTATCACTTTCCTTTATTCTAAATACTCTATAACTAGATCTATCAATAACTCCATCTGATGCAACAACCATAGAACCGTATGCATATTTACCCTGTATATTGGATATATCGTAACACTCTATTCTTTTTAATTCAGAAATACCCAACTCCATTGCTAAGTAATCAAAGCTACTCTTTCTGGCCTTCTCCCTCTTACTCTCATAACTCTCAATATCATCATAGTAAGTAAAATCTATATCCTGTCCAA
The DNA here is from genome assembly GCA_035355175.1 of Candidatus Dojkabacteria bacterium. Taxonomy (GTDB): domain Bacteria; phylum Patescibacteriota; class Dojkabacteria; order SC72; family SC72; genus UBA2259. Next base: position 24,444 of record DAOQBQ010000002.1, on the reverse strand, counting down.
TGTATCGTAAATCTTTTATTCTGTCTCTTAACTGCAGAGCTTTTTCATAATCTTCGTTTTTTGAATACACTCTCATCTCTCTTTCCAATCGTTTTATATGATTCTCCTGTTTCCCAGAGAGAAATTTAATAATACTGTTAATATTCTTTCTATAATCATCTTTTGATATTGCACCAGCGTAAGGTCCTGGACATAAACCAATATGAAAATATAATGATGATTTGCAATCTTTATTCTTGCATGTACAGAATGGATATAGTTTTCTTAAATATGAATATACTCTTTTAATTGTAAAACCACTTGGAAAAGGTCCAAATAAGCGACCATTTTTATACTCTCCCTTTTTTAGAGTTCTAACAATTTTAACAGTTGGAAACTCACTTTTTGTATCAATATATATCCATGCATAAGATTTATCATCCTTCAAATCCGTATTGTACGATGGTAGATATTTTTTGATAAGAGCTGATTCCAAAACCAATGCTTCTATCTCATTATTAGTCTCAATAATTTCAAAATCTTTAACCAAGGGTATCATTTGCTTAACTCTTGGTCTATCTATTAAATCAAGGTGAAAGTAAGAATATACTCTCTTTTTAAGATTAATTGCCTTACCTATGTATAGGATATTACCCTTCTCATCAAGAAATTTATAAACACCAGAGACATCTGGTAGAGTATTTAATTTTCTTTTAATTACTGAATTCATACTGTATTATACCTCAGAAACGCCTTAACCAGCTCTTCGTCTCACTATTCATCTCTATTCTTTTTTCAAGTAATACACTTTTACTCTCACTACCAGTATTAACAATTATTCTAACTGGAGTTTCTCCCTTTGATGATGATATATACTCTTTTAATTCTTTAATTTCATCTTCAGTATGTTTCTCTCTAATTCTAAATGTGATACCCTCAAAATCATCACCGTATTTAGTTTCATCGATATACTGTCCTTTCTCCATTATTAAACTCTTTTCATCATTTTTTACAGAGATTCTCGCAGCTATTAGTATCGGCTTACCATCTTGTAACTGTTCTTTAATCTCTTGATACACCCTTGGAAACACTATTACATCATTCGTTCCTGATTTATCCTCAATACTTAGAAATGCCATTACTTCTCCTTTCTTTGTAGTTATCTTTCTTACCTTGTTTACCATAACACCAAGTATTACTAACTGATTATTCTTCATCTCTAGCGCATCCTTAATAGGTTTAACTCTCTTTGATTCAAAGAATGTTTGTAAGTTATCTAATGGATGACTTGAGAAATATATACCAAGCAAATCTTTCTCCCATTGTAATATCTGATACTTAGGTGTCTTTTCTATACTTGGTAACTCTGTTGCTTTAATGTCACTACCCATATCTAAAGAGTTCTCACCAAGAGAGAAGATATCTATTTGACCAATACTTCTAGAAGAACTACTTCTCTTCTCTTTCTCAAATATAGAGGGAAGGACTGTAAGTAGTGAATTCCTTTCTCCAAATTCATCCATAGCTCCAGACATAATGAGGTATTCAATTACTCTCTTTTGTATACCTCTTCTATACATTCTATTTACAAAATCATCTAAATTCTTGTATATACCGTTTTCTTTTCTTTCATCTACGATAGACCTAACAATATCACTTCCAATATTTTTAATACCTCCTAAACCAAATCTAATTGCACTATCACCTTCAATAGAAAAATAAAACTTACTTTTATTAATAGTTGGTGGTAATACCTCTATACCTAATCTTTCACATTCATTTAAATCTTTAATTACTCTATCGAAATTATCTAAATCTCCTTCAAGTAGTGCGGCCATAAACTCTAATGGGTAATGTGCTTTAAGATATGCGGTCCAATAAGCAATAGTTGCATACGATGCACTATGTGCTTTATTAAACCCGTAGTTAGCAAATTGAATAAGTTTGTTCCATAATCTTTCTGTTTCTTTAACATCAAAACCATTCTTCTTAGCACCTTCTAAAAACTTCGGCTTCTCTTTATCCATAATCTCCATCTTCTTTTTACCCATAGCTCTTCTTAAAAGATCTGCAGCACCAAGTGTATAGCCAGCTACAACCTGAGCAATTTTCATTACCTGTTCCTGATATGTGATTACTCCATAGGTAATTGAGAGTACTGGTTCAAGCTCTGGAAATATGTAATCAGGTTCCTGTTTACCGTTTTTAACAGCAACATACTCAGAGATATACTGCATAGGACCTGGTCTATATGCAGCTAGTAGATAACAGATATCTTCTTGGGAGTGGGGCTTTAGTTCTTTAATTGATCTTCTCATACCTTCACTTTCCATCTGGAATACACCTACAGTATGGCCACTTTGAATTACCTCAAATGTCTCCTTGTCATTAGGGTCTAATTTCTGTAAATCTATATCAACCCCCTTATTAACTTTTATTTTTGTTACTGCTTCCCCTATTACATTAAGATTCCTTAAACCTAGAAAATCAAATTTCATTAAACCAACATACTCAATATCACTCATCTCAAACTGAGTCATACCTATACCTCCACCATGGGCATCCCTTTGAATTGGACAGTAATTTACCACAGGATCTGGTGTAACTATCATCCCACAAGCATGAGTGGATACCCCTCTACATATACCTGATACCTTTCTAACAATATTTGCTAATCTCTTAGTTGTTTCGGATGATTCAATAATTTCATTAAACTCTGGATTATGTTCAATCATATAGTCAATATCTCTCGATTTCCCAAAGAGTATCTCGACCATCTTCGCTAACTTATCAGTAGTAGATAGTTCAATACCTAAAACTCTTCCAACATCTTTTATGGCTTGCCTAGTTTGTAATTTACTAAATGTCCCTATCTGTTTAACATTTTCTATACCGTATTTATCAATAGTGTATTTAATTAACTCGTCCCTTCTTTGATCAGCGATATCTATATCAAAATCAGGAGGAGAATCTCTCTCTGGGTTTAAGAATCTCTCAAAGTACAGCTCCCATCCAACTGGCTCTATACTTGTAATATCTACACAGTATGCAACAACAGAACCACACCCAGAGCCCCTCATACCTACAACGATACTGTTTTTCTTACAAAACAGTACAAAATCTCTAACAACCAAAAAGTAATCGTTATACATTTTTGAATTAATTATCTCTAATTCATAATTAATCCTCTCCTTCAATTCTTTTGATACCTTCCCATACTTTAATTTAGCACCTTCAAAAGTTAATTTTTTTAAATAGCTTTCAGAGATCTCATCATCAGGAAGATCTAAAAAATGTGGTTCTACCCTACTAAATGTAATATCAAAATCCTCAATATCCTTAACTATTCTTTCTGTATTCTCAATTGCCTCGGGTAAATCTGAAAAAAGTTTCTCCATCTCCTCTGATGTTTTAACATAGAACTCATTTGTAGGCATTCTTCTTCTTTGGGGATCATCCCAGAGCTTCCCATCATTAATGCACCACAAGATCTCCTGTATATCTGCATCCTCTTTATTTAAATAGTGAGAATCACATGTAGCCACCAATGGTAGTTTTAATTCCTTAGATATCTTAATCAATCCCTCGTTAACAATCTCTTGCTCTTCCATTCCATTTCTTTGAATTTCAATATAGAAGTTGTCTTTAAAAAGCTCAGAGTAACTCTTAGCAATGTCAAATGCTTTGTTATAGTTGCCTTCTAAAAGAGGTGTAGATATAGGGCCTGCTAAACATGCAGAGAGAGCTATTAGGCCCTCAGTATATTTAGAAAGTGTTTCTATATCTATTCTAGGTCTGTAGTAGAAACCCTCCATATGAGCTATTGATACAATCTTTACAAGATTCCTATACCCTATTTGATTCTTAGCAAGTAATACTAGGTGAAAATATTTATTATCAATTCCAAAATCCTTCTGATCCATTCTCCTTGGTGCAATATATATCTCACATCCCAATATAGGTTTAAGACCGGCCTCCTTCATACCGTTTTTAAACTTTAAAGCACCATACATACTCCCATGGTCAGTAATTGCACAAGCATTCATTCCACTATCCTGAAGTTTTTGTATTAATTGAGGTAACCTAATTGTAGCGTCCAACAGAGAATACTCTGTATGCAGATGCAAATGTGTAAACATAAATTCAATAGCTCATCTAGTTCTGATATACTAGATTATTATGGATGGCATATACTTTTCAAGTATGAAGAAAAAAGTAGGTCCTAGAAAGAGTTTTTTAAATTCTAATATATTTAGAATCTCTCTATTCTTACTAATATCTTTAATATATTTTCTATTTATTTCTTCAATTATTGAAAATTTTGTTTCAAACATCGCATTAAACAGTATTAGAGAAAGTAAGATAGTGACTCTTAATTACCTAACCCCTATTTACGCTCAAAAGATATATACCAATGAGTATACAATAAATACATTAGTTGATTCAGATATTACAAAAGGAAGTATAAGTAAAACAGATATTAAAACAGAAGATACGAGAGTAATTGCTATGCAAAAATTCCTTTTTGATTACAACTCCCCAATGTATCCCTACTCTAAAACCTTTATTACAGAAGCAGATAAATACGGTTTAGATTGGAGATTAGTTGCCTCAATATCAGGTGTGGAGTCTGCATTTGGAAATCTCATACCAAGAGGTACTCATAATGCATGGGGGTGGAGAGGTATAAACAAAAACCCAGAGGGATGGAGTCAATTCGAGTCATGGAATGCAGCTATAGCAGAGGTTACAAGAGGTTTAGCACAAGGCTACGGTACTACTCTCACCCCTTATCAGATTGAACAGTATTACTGTCCTCCCTGTTGGTCGAATCCTGCACACGCTTGGGCTAACGGAGTATCTAGATTTATGAGAGAATTAAAATATTACTCAGATAATCTTAATTAAGAAAAAAATATGTCAATACTTTTTAAACTTTTATACATCTTAGTTAGTTTTTTAGAAACCGTTATAATATTTCGTATTGTAATGTCCATAATTGGAGCAGACCAAACCCATACATTCGTAAGTTGGGTATACAGTATCTCTGATATCCTAATTACTCCATTCAAAGGTATAACTGTTGAACAAATATACCTTGATAAGATTAAAATAGAGGTAACACCCATAATTGCATTAATATTCTTCTCAATTGTAGGATTCATACTCTCTGAATTATCAAAAAGTGTTAAGACGACAGATTAATCTTTGTATGGTATAATACAGACATGGCAAAGATTGATTTAAAGCAATCCAGTGGATTGCCTATTTTTTATAGTGGAGAAGACCTTTTGCCCCAGGGATTATCTATATTAGATACATCTATCATATGTATAGATGATATTCGCTCTCAACTATTAAACGAAGACTTAAACTGTCCTCAGATATTTTACAAGAAGTACAAAGGCATCGATAAAGACGATGTCTTTAAAAGTAAGAATATTAAAATTAATATGTATCTAATATTCCCAAATCTTGCTGGTATCGAATATGCTAAAACCTTTGCTACAAGGTGTAAACGATATTCACGAATATTTGAAATTACATACGGTGGTGGAGTTGTATTACTACAAAAATATGAATCCCCTATTAACAATAGAGTAATAAAAATAGTAATAAAAAAAGGAGACAAATTAATAATTCCACCCGGTTATACATGTACAATAATTAATTCAAGACAAAATTCTAATCTCATAGTCTTAGAAATGCACTCTAAAGAAGCAAAACCAAGAGTCGTTCTTGATGATAGAAGAGGAATGTCCTATTATATAATCAGAAAGAATGCTAAACAGGAAACAGTAAGAAACCCGGAATACAAAATAGTTGGGGAACCAGAAAAGATAAATACACAAGCAATTCTCTCAAAATACGGGGTTAAAGGTAAAACCCCTATTGTAAAACAAATAATGAGAAATTATGAGAAATTTAAATGGCTTTTTGAACAAGACTCTATTGATATTTAGTATTCCTTTTCTTCTACTCTCTCTATTTTTTAAAACAAATACCCTTGCACAAACAGATATATCAGCTTCTAGCTCTTTCTATCATATTTGGGATGGTGAATCTTTGGATACAACAATATACTTAGTACTTTCTACGCAATCAAGTTCAACAGTTATTACATACTATACTGTTACCATACCACAAGCAGATATAACTCCAAAGATATTTTCAATAAACAGAAATAAAGAACTAGAACCAACTATTCATAGAACAAAAGATGACACCTCTTTAGTCATTGATCTTGAACAGACCCCCATATATCCAGATAGACCATTAACATTAAAAATTACATATACAACAAAATTAACAGAAGAAACTCCTTCATTACTCTCCTCTGTAGTTGATACTCAAACAAAAGATTTCTTTTTTACATATCCAACTTCTAAAGGAGATGTATCATGGAGCTCTTCTCCTGTTATAAAAACAGAAAGAAAGGGCGATAGTACACAGATACAAACAGAAACGCCTAACGGTAATTTTGTTAAGGTGACTTTTGGATCAGATATTGTATATAAATTTGTAATAAGTAAAACTATTACTAATCTTGAGAACGACATTCGAGTATCTGAAATATTACTACCTGTAAATAATAACTATCAGAATATATTAATCGATAAAATTACTCCTCTACCTGATAAAGCGTATAAAGATATTGATAACAACTACATTCTCCAATACAGTGTTGCTCCACAGAGTAATTTAAGTATTACAGTTGATGGGTATATATTTATGAAATCATCAACAAACCCATTTGAGATACAACCTAATATTGAGAACATATCTCTCTGGGAAATAAATAATGCATCTCTAACAAGACATATAAACAGATATCTAAAATCAAATGGTATGGAGATTTCTGATACATTTTCAGATATTAAAGAATTAAAAACAACAGAGGAAAGAGCCTTACTCTATCAAAATCTCTATCGATATGTTATTGAAAACCTCCAACCAAATATACAATCCGTTGGCTCTTTATCTGGCTCTGATAGATTAGGAGGACAGGAGGTATTAGTAAATCAAAATCTATCAACAAGTGAAGACTACATAGACTCAATTGTATCCCTTTACAGATACTTTAAAATACCTGCAAGATTTGTAATTGGATATATAACAGGGATATCAAATTATGACTCTAATGGAATATATCACTACTGGGCAGAGTATTACGATTCAGATAAAAAAAACTGGGTAATTGTTGAACCCTTCTTTGAAGATTATTCTAAGACCTCTCTCTATGGGAAGGATATGAAGGAACATGTAACACTGATATATAGATACTCAAATCCATATACTCCTAAATTAAATTTCTTTTCTGAAGAAGATTTCAAAATAGAATTAGTCAAAGATATCCCAGAGGTAAAAAACTCTATAAAACTAGATGTTATACTTCAACCGTATAAAATATCCGATCCCTATCTAGTTGGATATATTAGTATTAAAAATACTGGAAATACAGTTTTAGATAGTTTTAATATAACTGAATCTAATCCCGATTTAACAAAGTATATTGACTATATAGAGAATAACTCTCAAATTATTCTCCTTCCTGATCAAACATACAATATAAAATTTAATATCCCATACAAAGATATTAAAGAGTCACTCTCTGCAGTTGTAAAGGCATTAAGTGGAACACAGCAACTAGAAGATACACGCATAGAAAAGGATATTCAAATACTTAAAGAGCAAAGTAATCTAAAAATATTCTCTAAACTAATCTCCATACTAATATATATACTATTCTCTATCCCTATATATTTTTTGTCTAAAAGGGTAAAATTAAAGAATGGATAGCCAAGTAATAATTACAATTGTAATTCTTCTTTTAATTGGACTCCTCTTTCTTGTTGCATATATTAATGGTAAAAAGATACCTCAAAAGAAAAGAGATAAAATATATGAGAAACTCGATGAATTAGAAAGTCAAACAAAAAGTACTGAGGTATACGCTAGAAGGGATGCAATAATTAAATTAGATAATCTACTTGGCAAAGCACTAAATATTAGATACTCTAATGATCTAGCTACAGGAGATAATCTTAAACAAGCTAAAAAGTTATATGATAAACAGCTCTATCAACAGTTATGGGATGTACATAAAATTAGAAATGATATAGTACATGATGATAGAGAGATATCATTTCCTGAAACAGAAGAGATGTACAGAATATATAAATTAGGTATTAGACATACATTAAGATGAAAAAACTACTACTTTCAATATTAATACTCTTACTATCCCCTATACTTCTACTTGCCCAAGAAGATGAAAATGGTATGACATATGAAGAAAGTCTTGAGCAGAAAAATATCACTGTAATGCCAGAAGAAGAATCTCAAGATACAGATAGTAGTCTATCAATAACTAACAACGATTACTTCCAATTAGAGATAATTAGAAAGGCTCAAAGTCCATTTAATAAGAAAATACCCTTTGAAATAGTAATTACTCCTAAAATAGACTCTCCTAAAACTCAAATAATATGGAGTACACCATCAGTCTTTACAGTTGAGAAAGAACATTCAGAATTTGTATCTTTACAAAAGGATAATACTTATACCTATACAGCAAAGTTAAAACCTAATAAGGAGGGAACATATAACATATCCGTAAATGTCGTATCTTGGCAATTTAATTCAAATAAATCAGCAAGTGTGGAGTACAATATCACTATTAATAAATCACTCGCAGTTCAACCGATAGATTCAATGTATGTTGTAACCTTACTACTCTTTGTACTAGGTATATTAGGAGTATCAGCTCTAGCTGTATATTTAATAATAAAAGCTATAAAAGTATTAATCAAAAAAGCTAAAATCTGGTTAACACCACCTATTTAATAATTCTAAATATCTTCTTAATATCCTTAATTATCTCCTCCTGTTTAATTTCTATCCTCTTCAACTCTTCTTTAATTAATATCTCTTTAGAAGATGAAATAAAATACTCAACAGGCTTATCAAGTATTTCAGATATCCTCAACAGTAAATCTAAATTAGGATATGACCTAGAAGACTCATAGGAACTAATCGTTTTATCTGAGAGACCAAGAGCTAATCCCAAACCTCTTTGAGAAAGAGATTTCTGTTGTCTTGCATTTTTTAATTTTAAACCAAACTCTTTTATACTCATGTTATTTAAAAAGTACTTCAACTATTTCAATAAATCTCTCTCTAAAACCTCTTTTTTTACTTTTACTTTCAAATGTTTCTCTCCTATCTCTTTCATACATATCAAAACCCTCTTCATATCTTTCACTTAGTGTAGGAAAATCATATGGATTTGATACTCTTTCTCTTAACTCTTTAATTAGCATATTTCTTTCATTAAGAAGCTTTTGAGCTTCTGATATTTCTTGATTAACATCTTCTAATTTCTGTTGTAGTTTTCTCTCAGACACCCTCGTATTCTTTAAATCATTCTCGATATTAGGAAGTGTTTTTGCTTTCTCTACAATATCTTTATGCTCATCAGATTTTATTAATTTCTTTCTAATAGCATCCTCCTTTAATACACCGTACTTGTAGTAAGCTACCTCTCTACTACTAGGTTTTCTACCCAATACCTCTTCAAATATCTCCTCTATCATAGGTACCCTATCTATCTGAGAACCACCAAAAGATTGAGAGGAACCTCCCTTACTAAACTCATCAGTCGTATCTTTAAAAAAGTCTTCTCCCATTAACATACCTAATTATACAGTAAACAAAAGGAAAAATCAGTAAAAAGCGGGAGACGGGACTCGAACCCGCAACCCTCTGTTTGGAAAACAGACATTCTAACCGTTGAACTACTCCCGCAGTAAGTACATTTTACTCTTTAACTTCTTTCTCATCAACACTCTCAACCTCTTCAGAAACGCTCTCATCCTTGCCCTCTTCTGGGACCTCTAACTCATCTGTTTCATAAACATCTTTTACATTAGATACTTTCAATGCTCTTCTTCCAACTCTACCTCTTAAAAAGTAAAGTTTAGACTTTCTAACAGTACCTCTTTTAATAATTTCAATCTTTTCTAACATAGTAGAGTAAAGAGGAACAATCTTTTCAACACCTACACCGTAAGATATCTTTCTAACAGTAACTGTTTGACTTAAGCCTGTACCCTTAATACCAATGATTACACCCTGAAATACCTGTACTCTCTCTTTATTACCCTCTTTTATCTTTAAGTGCATTTTTACAGTATCACCTACTTTAATACTAGGTCTCTTTTTGTACTGTTCTTTCTCTATACTTTCTAAAATCTTGTTATCCATTGTTTTCTCAAATATATAATTAAAATCGCTTCGTATTATAGAATAAAATTCTAAAATATGCCACAATATATATTATAAACTGCCATGAATGAAAAAAGAAAAGTATTACTAATAATAATGGATGGGTTAGGAGCAGCTCCTGCAAATAACGGTAACGCTGTTGTACTATCCAATCCACAAAATCTCTCATCCCTTTGGACAACATGTCCTCATACCTATTTACTAGCCTCTGGAGAGCCCGTAGGACTTCCTAAAGATGTAAAAGGTAATAGTGAGGTAGGACATATGAACATAGGAGGAGGAAGAGTAGTAACTCAGACATTGCCTAGGATTGATAAATCAATAGATACAGGACTTTTTTTTAATAACAAAATACTTAAAGAGGCACTGCTCTATGCACAGAAAAACAACTCAAGAGTACATCTATTAGCACTTGCTAGTGAGGGAGGTGTTCACTCACATCTAAAACATATTAATTCTACTATTCAATTTTTTTCTAAAAATGGTTTTTCCAATGATCTTTTTGTACATGCATTCACTGATGGAAGAGATTCATCTGTAAATGATGCAACTAGAAATTTAGATTTAATTCAAAAATGTATAGATGAAAACGGTTTAGGACAAATAGCAACACTATGCGGAAGAGCTTGGGCTATGGATAGGAATAAAAAGTGGGAAAGAACTAAAGTAACATATGATTTACTTACAGCAAATATTGGAGATACATGTAACTCATACTCACAATGTTTACTAAATTCATATTCTAAAAATATTACAGATGAATTTGTAAGGCCAACAGTACTTGTAAAAAACAGCTATATCAAAGATAACGATGCTGTCATATTCCTTAACTTTAGACCAGATAGAGCACTGCAGTTATCCCAAGCACTCTATGAGAAAGGGTTTAACAAATTCCCAACTAGAGATTTAAGTAGAATACTCTTTGCAGGTATGGTTGAATACAAAAAAGGTTTTCCTCAAAAGGTACTCTTTCCTAAACAGTATATTGCAATGCCTCTTGGGAATATTATCTCTACATACGGATTAAGACAGCTAAGAATAGCCGAATCTGAGAAATTCCCTCATGTAACTTACTTCTTTAATGGGGGAACAGCAATAAAATACTTAGGAGAGGATAGAATTGAAGTACCATCTCCATCTGTTCCAACATACGATACACAACCCGAGATGAACGCTCTTAAGTTAACGGATATACTTATAAATAGATTCTCAAACAATATATACGACTTTATCGTTGTTAACTTTGCTAATCCAGATATGGTTGGACATACAGGAAATATACAAGCCACTATTAAAGCAGTATCTACAGTTGATTACTGTGTTAACAGATTAGTAAAAGAGTTTACAGCAAGAGATGGTGTCGTAGTTATTACATCAGATCATGGAAATGCAGAAGAGTTAATAAATATTGATACAAACGAAATGGATACAGAACACTCATACAACCCTGTACCATTAATAATAGCTGGATTACCACTATCAACAAATAGATTGAAGTATGGGTCACTAAAAGATATTGCTCCAACAATACTTAAAATAATGGGATACCCAATACCTGCAGAAATGACAGGATTGCCTTTACTTCTTTCCGCTTATTAGTATATTTTTTATCCCCCTCCCTATATATATCAAAACACATACAGCTATTACTACCAAGATTACTTTCTCATATTTCCCAACCCATCCCCCTATTACCTCCCAGTTATCACCAAATACATATCCCAAATAGGTTAAGATACTGTTCCATATCAAAGAACCTGCTAATGTATAAATACTAAACCTAATAAAGTTCATCTTAGCAATACCTGCTGGAAAAGATATAACTGTTCTAACAATGGGGATTAATCTTCCAAAGAATACAACCCCATTTCCATACTTTTCAAATACCTTAAACCCTTTATCCACATCACTTTTTGGGATAAATAGATACTTTCCATATTTATTTAAAAATTTTAAAACAGGTTTCTCACCTAATTTACCAATAATATAAAAAGGTAACGAACCAAGATATGCAGCGATAGTAGCAATTACAATAACCCAGATAATATTCATATTACCCTGAGGTAGAGATGCAACAAATCCAGAAAAAGGAAGAATAATTTCGCTTGGTATTGGAGCAAAGAAACTTTCTAGAAATACAGCTATAAAAACACCTGGATATCCTAATGTAGAAATAACAGTAACTAACCAATCAATAATTGCTTGTATCATATTAAAATATTTAAAATTACTCCTTGGATGATATATTAAAAAGAACAGCATTACCAACCGCTATTTTGTTAATATCAACAAATCCACTATTAACTTCCAATGCATACATAAATGGTTCATCACTACTAATACTTAAACATTTATCACTACTACAAGGTAGAAGATTTTCTTTAACATCAACAATATATCCCGAATAACTAATAAATATGATATCAAGTGGTATTAACATATCTTTCATCCAAAAAGAGTAATTACCCTGTGTATCAAAAATAAATAGCATACCCTGATAATCACCTAATTGCTCCCTATTCGATAATCCCTGTTTTCTTAACTCTGGTGTATCTGATACCTCTAATGTAACAAATATCTTCTGTCCATCACTATTTAATATCTCTAAACTATCTCCCTCATTTTCATTATTAATATCCTCTTTCACCTTATTATCTCGTGGTTTATCAAAAGATATATCAAAAACAGAGTACTTATTTTGAATTAAGTAAATTATACCTACAACTAAACCGATATACAGTAATATCTTAAGCTGTGTGTTCATATATTAGATGATATAAAAATATATAAAATTAAACAATATTAAACACTTGAATATATATCAAATGAGATATATAATGCTCGGTTCTTTTAAAAAGACACAGTACAGACTTAGTTCTTGTGTCTAACAGCATGTGTTGGAATATTCAATCATTTTATAATCTCAAGGAGTAAAAATGAAAGTAAAAATGGAATTACCATTAAGTAAGGATGAGAAGAAAGCATACCTATTGCTTTTCAAAATGTTTATTTTCTCTTCATTAGCTATCTCCCTACTTTGTCTCATTGCGAGATAGCCCCTTATCCAGGTCTGGAAATTATCAATCCTATTTCCAGATCTGGAACCTTTTTTTCAACACATGCTTTTTTCTTTCTAGACAGTAATAAATATATACTGTAAAATGCGTAAGCCATAAATTTGCATTACTAAAAAACATGCAAACATTTGAAAAAGCCCTTAATCCAATCTATACAAGATTAGATAGTATTAAAGATTTCTCTGATATTAAACCCGATAGCGATATAGAAAAAGATGAATACCCCCATCTTGAAAAAGTTACAAAGATAAATGTTGATGTAGCTAAAAAGATGATTGGAAAACTACATGATCTCGAAATAGAGTTAGAGGAACAAGCAAAGATTATACAAATGGAAACAGATTTAGATTCAAGAAAAGATGCTGTAGGAATATATAACAAGATATTAAAAAATATCCAAGATTGTGTAGAAAGAGTAAACAGAGAGTTAATAAAAATAGATACCCCATACTTTGGAAAAATACTCTTTAGAACTGAGTTTAGAGGAGATAAGAAAGACTTACAGATATATATTGGTAAATTTGCATTAATGGATCCCGTTACATTTCAGCCATTAATTAGTGACTGGAGAGCACCTGTTGCAAATATATACTATGAAAATAGTGGACCTACAAAAGGATTACAGTATGAAACACCACTGGGTATTAAAGAAGGAGATTTAATACAAAAGAGACAGTTTAATATCTCAGAAGCAAGATTTAAACATATCTATGATGCTAAAAGTGGTAACGCTGCAGCAGATGAGTTCTTACTTGCTCAATTAACAGAAAGATTAGGACAGAAACTTAAAGATATTGTAGCTACAATACAAGAGCAACAGAATAAAATAATTAGAGAAGAGATAAACAAACCAGTAGTAATACAGGGAGTAGCAGGTAGTGGTAAAACAACAATATTACTACATCGACTCGCATACCTCTTCTATACATATAAAGAGAAGATTACACCTGAAAGAACATTGATAATAGGACCAAACAAAGTATTTTTGGATTATATTTCTGATGTACTACCAAGTCTAGGTATAGAACATGTAGAAAGTAATACATATATGTTCTGGGCAAAAAATATTTTAGGTTGGGATGATACATACACAATATATCCCCAAGAAGAGGATTTAGAAATTAAAGAGTTTAAAGGAAGTAAACAGTATATAGATATACTTAATTCATACTTTGAAGAGTTTGAATCTGAATTACTTGATAATATACCTTATGTTAGAAAAGAGATAATTAGAAATAGATACTATGAACTTAAAGATACCCATCCCTTAATTACAATGGATGAAAGATTAATGCTCTCCTTGGAATATGCCTTTGTACAAAAGCAGTTTAGAGAGAAAATGGTTGGTTCGTTTGGTAAGAGCTCAGAGTTTGAAAATGAGAAAAAGAAGGAAATAATTAAATATTTTAATAGAATGACTAACCCTATTGAAGTATACAGGGATATGTTTAAGAAGGGATATATAAATAAGAAGATAGCAAAGTATACATTAGAATCAGTTGTTAGATCTGGAAGAAGAAAGACATATAGGATAGAAGACCTTGCCCCTATACTCTACCTTCATTTAAAAATACATGGACACTCTGAATATGAAAAAGAGTATGTAATGGTTGATGAAGCACAAGATCTAAGCTTAATTCAGATACTAACACTTCTTCAGATAGCTAAAAAACAGAATATTACAATTGCAGGGGATTTAGCCCAATCCATTATCCCTCCTTTCTACATTAAAGATTGGGAGTCAGTAATATCTCTTTTCAAGATGTTTGATAATGATAAATACTCATATCATCAATTAAATAGATGCTATAGAACGACTTTAGAAATTATTGAATATGCAAATAAAATATTTAGAGAGAGATTTCCTAAAACATATAAACTACCAGAAGCAGTATTAAGACACGGTGAAGATATTAAAATACTAAAAAATGATAAAGATATCTTTAAAACAGACAAGAAAGATATTAAGAGGTTAATTGAATTAATTAAAGATGAATTTGGAAAAGGAAGTGTAACCTGTGCATTAGTATGCCCTGATAAAGAGTACGCACAGAAAGTATATGAAAAACTACTTCCATATGAAGAGTATTTAGAAAAAGACATTATTGATTTCTCCGAACAAGATTACAAAACAGGTTTACTCATTCTTCCAATTGAAAATGCTAAAGGATTAGAGTTTGATACAGTTATACTACTCGATGTAAATGATCGAACATATCCTGATACAGAGTTATCAACTAGATTAATGTATGTTGCAGTAACAAGAGCATTACACAGATTAATAGTAATAGAGAATAGTAATAGATCACCATTACTAATATAATCAAATATGAATATATATGGATTACTAATTGGCATAGGTATTGTAATTGGTATAGAGTTAATTAAAAAATTTAATAAAGAGATTACATATCTCAATATCCTGTTTATGCTACTTTTTACACTAATTGGAGCAAGAACTCTTTTTCTTTTACACAATATTTATGAAATAAAGAGTGGATTAATTAACCCAATTGCTATATGGGATGGAGGTTTAGCTTTCTATGGTGGTATTATCGGTTTAATTGTATCTATTTTAATAATATCTAAATACAAAAAAATATCCTTTTTTAAATTAACAGACTCTGTATTTCTCTTTTTGCCATTAATACACTCAATAGGAAGAATTGGAAACTTTTTTAACTATGAACTTTACGGTAAACCAACCTCTCTCCCATGGGGTATATATATCCCAAAGGAGTATAGGGATATCTTTGTAATAGAGAGTACACACTTCCATCCAGTATTTGCCTATGAATCAATTCTTAATATCTTAAACTTCTTACTTTTAATATTTCTTAAAAACAAAGTAAAAAAAGAGGGTATATTAACAGCAATATATCTAATCAATTATTCAATAATTCGACTTCTAATGAATACTCTAAGAATAGATAGAGAGTATTTTCTACAGTTAGAAACCTCTGACATATTCTCTGTAATACTTCTAATGTCTGGTATACTAATATTAATATTAACAATGAAAAATGATATTAAAAATATATTTGCTAAAATTATTTCACGAGTACTTACAATATTACTTCTTCTCTCTGCTGTAATATCCGTTCTTCTAAATACGGATGTTACCTTTAATATTAAACTCTTACTCGGTCTATTTACCTTTGTTGTTCCAATACTTAGTATGATTCTACTTAAAGTATTGGGCATTACATCCGACTTAAATGTAACAAAGAGAGAGGAAAGACCCAAGCTATTTCTACCAATGGGAATATGTTTTCTAATATCCCTAGTTCTATCAATAACCTCCTCTTCACAAATATTAATAACCGTATATACCTCTTTAGTAATATCCTTTGTCATGGGATTTCTCATTACTCTTTTTTGGAAGATTAGCTATCATATGATATGGAGTACATTAGCAATATTCTTCATAATATACTCTCGGCAGATATCCCAACTATATTATCTACTCCTTCTCTTACCATTTATAGGTTGGTCAAGATTACACCTAAAAAGACATACCCTTGGACAGGTAATTGCAGGATTTCTACTTACCTCTTTATGTATTCTTTCTGTTTTAACATTGATTAAATTCTGATAGAATCAACTAATTATGGAAAATCAAACAATTACACAGCTCAGAGAGAAATTACTAAAAAAGCAGATAAGTGCAAAGGAGTTAACAACTTACTATCTAAACAAGATAGAAGCAAACAATAAAGAGATAAATGCATATATTACTGTATCATCTGAAAAGGCATTAGAACAAGCTGAAAAATTTGATAACGATTTTAATAACCAGAAAGATAAACAGTTAGGAGGTATTCCACTATCAATTAAGGATGTTTTTAGTACTAAAGATATACTTACTACCTGTGCTTCACACATATTAGATGGGTATAAACCTATATATGAGTCAACTGTAACAAATAAATTACTAAAAGAAGGTGCCCTATTTTTAGGAAAAACAAATCTTGATCAATTCTGTCACGGTTCATCAACTGTAACATCATACTATGGAGCTACTAGAAACCCACACGATTTAGAAAGATTACCAGGTGGCTCAAGTGGAGGCTCTGCTGCAGCTGTAGCTGCAGATATGTGTGCAGGCTCACTTGGAACAGAAACGGCTGGATCAATTCGACAGCCAGCTAGCTGGTGTGGTGTCGTTGGTTTAAAACCAACATATGGCAGAGTATCAAGATATGGAGTACTTGCAATGGGTTCATCACTTGATAGCCCTGGACCAATAACTAAGAGTGTAGATGATAGCGCCTTAATTCTTTCAATAATAGCTGGATATGATAGTAAAGATTTTACTACATACAATCAACCCTCAAATATTTTTTATCCTGATTCTTCAAAAATTAAAGGCATGAAAATATGTATACCTAAGGAGTATTTAGATATGGATATACAGGAGAGTGTATTAAAAAATTTTGAAAAAAGTATTGATATACTTAAAAGGCTTGGAGCTAATATTGAATATGTAAATATCTTAAATCCTCAATTCGCTATGTCTGTATATACAATTACATGTAGAAGTGAAGTGTCTTCCAACTTAGCCAGATACGACGGAACAAGATACGGTCTAGAAGGAGAAGACAAAACAAGTGTAAAAACATACTATGAATCAACAAGAGGAAAAGGTTTAGGACAGGAACCTAAAAGAAGAGTAATGACAGGGACATACTCCCTCTCTGCAGGGTATGCAGATGAGTATTTTAAAAAATCAGAACAGGTAAGACAGTTAATAAAAAGTGATTTAGATAAAATATTGAATAAATATGATTGTATTGTATCACCAACAACCCCCACTACAGCACTTAAAGACAGTGATGCCGATAATCCACTTTTTGGAGAAATGTCAGACATACTTGCAGAGGGAAGTTCTTTAGCTGGCTTACCTGGAATATCTATACCAAATGGTAAACATGGAAACCTACCCACAGGTATCCAGTTTATTGGAAAAACATTAGACGAACAAACCATTCTAAATGCAGCTAAAGCCTTAGAAGAAAACAATTAGGGTTGTAATATATCTTCACTCTCACCCTCTATAGATATAACTACAGAATCAACAGTACTAAACTGTTTTAATGTTTCCGTAATCTGTGCTCTGATTGATGTAACCTTACAACTACCACCAACGCCTTCCTGTAATTCATTACTTAAATCAACATAAGCAACACCCTTAGAAATAGATAGAGATAAAATCTCTACACCATCATTAATGTTAGAAAAATATCCATCGTTTTCTTCATCTTCTGTTGTACCCTTAAATAGCTCATTTAAAGAAGCTCTACCCACTGCTACTGTTTTCTCAATATCTCTTGTCACAGGATATACCAATGAACAATCTATCATTTCGGGATTCAACTTAGTACTTGGGAAAAACACTTTAACTTTCATAGTTTCGATCTCTTTAATAGGTTTGATAGTTACTGTAATATCAACAGTATCATCATTCTCTTCTAAACCAGAAGGATTAGCTTTCTCAAATCTTAACACTACAATACTTTCTTCCTCCAACTGTGTATCCAATTTGAATGAAAACTTTACTAAATCCTCTGTCATCCAATCATCTTGGGTGGTAGCAGAAAAAGATTTAACAATCTCACCCTGTTGGTTTAATACTCTTACTGGAAATACTCCTTCAAAAAACCACTCTCCACTTACACTACCTTTAACTTCAAAGCCCTCATCAACAGTATCTCCATCCTTAATATTTTCTAATACCAATTTATTACCCTTTTCGGAAAGGACCTCTTCACCATTTTCCTCTTGTTCATCTTCATCACACATGCCTGTGATCTGTTCACACAGTTGGTATTTACAACAGATATCTTTGTTCTTGAGAATGTAGGCAGTACCAACTAGAAGTATAGATAAGATTAATATACTTAGTATTAATACAATATTCTTCATTATGGTATACCTTCATTAAAGTAATATACACCCTAAGTATACCTTTTCAGAAAAAAATATCAATATTTAAAAAGTAGTATAATTTAATATTAATTTATTACTCAAAATATTATGAGTAATCTTCCTTTAATACTGTTTTTAGTTCTTTTCTTTATCATAGTAGTTCCCATTTCTGTATTAATAATTGTCTTAGTTATTAAAAACAAAAATCAGAGCTGGAAGGGAGAAATAATAGATAAGGTAATCAGTAATAAAAAAGATTTTGATACCAATAAAGAAGACATCTTCTATACAGTTAAAATAAAAATAGATACTGGAAAAGAGTTTAATATGGCTGTAGATAAAAATAGATATGACCAGTTGAATAAAGGAGATAGATTAGAGAAAGTAAAAGGAGAGAATTGGCCTAAAAAGATTTCTTAAAGTGAGTCGCCTGGGACTCGAACCCAGCACCTACTGCTTAAAAGGCAGTTGCTCTAACCTGATGAGCTAGCGACCCAATAGACATGATTATACCCCCCAAGTATTACTTTTTACAAGTTTAATCAAACATCTCCTTTATTGGAGAGAAAGATCTCCTATGTATCGGACATACTCCATATTTTTGTATTGCTTCCATATGTGCTTTAGTACCATATCCCACATGTCTCTCAAACCCGTAATTAGGATACCTTTTACTAATCTCTTTCATATATCTATCTCTAGTTACCTTTGCAAGAATAGAGGCAGCAGATATAGAGTAATGCTTAATATCTCCACCCTTAATCTTAGTCATACTGTAATCCTCAATAAGTTCTACATTAGTACCATCTACTATCAAATACTGTGCTCTTTTGCCTAGCATTTTCTCTACCTCTCTTAAAGCCCCTTCCATAGCTAATCTGACAGCTTCCTGTATCCCAACCTCATCTATCTTTTCATTACTAATCATACATACACCACAAGCAAGAGAGTTACCAAGTATAAAATCAAAAGCTTCATTCCTTTGTTTCTCAGTCATCTTCTTACTATCTCTAACCAATGGAGATAGCTGAGTATCTCTATCAATTACTACCGCTCCAGCACATACAGGCCCAGCTAGTGGCCCCCTTCCTGCTTCATCAATACCAACAACATATCTAATACCTCTATCCCATAATTTCTTTTCTAATTCAATATCAGGAAATATCATATATATTGTAAAAACTCATATATCTTTGTATCATATACTACTATGAAACACATTCTAATATCAATGTACATACTACTTTCTTTCCTCCTCTTAGCCATACAACCTCTACACGCTCAAGAAGAAGATATCCAAGAGCAAGAGATTACGCAAGAAAGTACAGAAGAGGTAACACAAGAAAATACCGAAACTTTAGAAGAGGCACTACAAGAGAATACTCAAGACATTAAACTTAACTTCTTTCAGATATCAGTGGCTATACTCGCCCCTTTAACATTTTTTACCATAGGTTACTTACTAATTAAGAAGTTCAAATTGTAATTTCATATTTAATACTGTATATTTTAAATACATAATTTAAGTAATATATACTTATGAGTTCATCAACAGACGATTTTTTCAAAGGGTTACTCTTTGGCGCTGTAATAGGTGCTGCAGCAGGTGTTCTTTTAGCTCCTAAATCTGGTGCAGAAACAAGAGCAGATATAAAAAAATTAGCCCTTGAGGTATCAGATAAAGCAGAGGATATGTATCTAAATGCAAGAAAAGAGGTTCTAAAAAAGATTAAAGATGTAAAAGCAGCTGGTAAAAAGATAGACTTTGAAGCATACAAAAAACTAGTATTAGAGGTTGTAGATGAGATAAAAAATGATACAGATGTAACATCTGAAACTGCTAAAAAAATTGGCCTACAACTTAATGATGATTGGAATGAAATTAAGTCTGCAGTAGTATAACCATATATTTGGTATAATCATGCAATTGCGAGAGTAGTTCAATTGGTAGAATGTCTCCTTCCCAAGGAGAAGGTTGCGGGTTCGAGCCCCGTCTCTCGCTTTTGTATATATTGAATAAATACACCCAGTCTGTTACAATTCATGTTACAATTGCTGGTGTAGCTCAGTTGGTAGAGCATTCCCTTCGTAAGGGATAGGTCGACGGTTCAATTCCGCCCACCAGCTTTTAATACACACATATGGAAACACCTAAATATACAATTACAAACCTAATACTAAATTACATAGTTAAGTATGAATTAGCAATTCAATCTATTAAAGATACAGTAATACCAAGCCCCCTACTAGACGAATTAAGAGAGAGATTAAGAGCAGAAGAGATAGACAAATTGGGGGAGTTAATAGGATATCCAATAGGATACAGCAAAGCATTAACTGTACAAAGAGGACAGGTAATGCCATCACACAAAAGTAAACTAAAGATATTCACTAACTTTAAAAACACCCAAGACTTTCTGGATACCTACTCTACTAAGAGTAATCTAAAACCCTCTATAGAGCTCTGTACACACTTAAACAAGATACTAATGAAAGATATTGTAGAGCCATGGGATTTAGGAAAATTAAAGACATTTTCGGAAAAACCCTTTGACCTATACGATACCTGGTACAAACTAAGAGATTACTACCCGAATATTGATATGAGATATCATTTCAATACTCTTTTTCAAAGTATAATTAATAACTCAACAGGTACACATAAATTAATCCAGCTATCTATTCTTCTTTATGAATATATTGATAAGGCGCCATTTTATGCAGGCAATCAGATTACAGCAATATCTACTCTCAAAGTATTAACAAAGATATATGGATTAAATCCTCATAACATTGTTCCATTCTCAAAAGCTTTCTTTCAAATTAGTGAAGATATTGAATCTGCATTTAAAATATCTCATGGTAAGAAAGACTTAACTATGTTTATAGAAGCAATACTGTATACACTTTCTCTCACCGTTATTGATACAGCTAAAAACATTACTGGAGAGTATGATAAAAAGGTAAATATTAGAAAAACATTAGGTAATGACCTTAATCCAAGACAGGTTAAAATAATTGAATATCTTAATAACAATCAAAGAGTAACTAGACAACAGTATACTAAAATGATGGGTATATCCTTTATGACCTCATACAGAGATCTACAAGAGCTACTAGACAAAGAGTATATATCTCAGAGAGGAAAGGGAAGAGGAACCTACTATATAATTCCAGATCAAGATACACAGGAACAGGAAAGAGTAGAAAGAGAGATACAGATATTTGGATAAATTGCGATATTAAAATATAACTGATATCATTTTTAAGATGATAGATACATCAAAATACGACATAATAATTGGATTAGAGATACATATACAAAGTAAAACAGAATCAAAAATGTTTTGCTCGTGCCCTACTCACTACTTCGAAAAAGAACCTAATACACATGTATGTCCAACATGTTTAGGACTACCAGGAGCACTACCAGTACCAAATAAAAGAGCTATTGAACTATGTATTCTACTTGGTCTAGCAACCAACTGTGACATAGATAATGAGATTCACTTTGATAGAAAACACTACTTCTACCCAGACCTCCCAAAAGGATATCAAATTAGCCAGTATAAAAGACCCATATGCTCTGATGGATATATTGATATAAAGGATGAAGATGGTAAGAAGTATAGTATTGGAATAGAGAGAATACATCAAGAGGAAGATGTTGCCAAGTCTACTCATCATACAGAAAATGGCAGAGAATATACACTAATAGACTATAATAAATCTGGTGTTCCATTAATTGAAATCGTAAGTAGACCAAATATTAGAAGTTCATACCAAGCTCGAGAGTATGCTAGTAAGATAAGGCAGATAGTTAGATACTTAAATATCTCAGATGCAGATATGGAAAAAGGCCAAATGAGGTGTGAGCCAAATATATCCGTACAGGAGAAAGGGAAATGGCAGTATAAAGATGGAAAGATTCTCCCTATTGGTGATTACATATTAAATCCTAAGGTAGAGGTAAAAAATATCGGTTCAATATCTGCAGTAGAAAAATCTATTCAGTATGAGGTTGAAAGAATAGTAAGAGATATAGAAGAAGGTAAAAAGATAATACAACAGACAAGAGGGTGGAATGCAGATAAAGGTATTACTGAATTCCAAAGATCTAAGGAAAGTGCAGATGATTATAGATATATGCCAGAACCAGATATCCCAATAGTAGAAATATCTGAAGAAGATATTGAAAGAGTCAGTAATGAACTAATAGAACTACCTAATGAAAAGAAAGAAAGATATATGAGTACCTACTCTCTTTCTGATTATGATTCAGATGTTCTTACAGCAAACAAAGATATATCTATATATTTTGAAGATCTCTTAAATATTCTTTCTAAAGATATGGATATAATTATTGCAGCCAAAGCAGCATCTAACTGGATAACTGGTGCAGTATTTTCAATTGCTAATGATAAAAAGATTGAGATTAATGAACAGAATATTCCTAAGCAATCTCTTGCATACTTAATTACAGAGTACGAGAAAAAAATATTAACAAGAAACAAAGCGGAATCCATTCTAAGAGAATCACTTGAAAACGAAAAAGATTTAAAACAGTTAATTACTAATGCAATAAATGAAAATAAATCTAATACAGACAACTTGGAGAGTATTGTCTTAGATGTAATTAATAGTAATCCTAAGGCAGTTAGTGATTTTAAATCTGGTAAACAAGCAACAATAGGATATCTTGTAGGACAGGTAATGCAAAAAACAAAAGGTACTGCTGATCCTAATAAAGCCAAAGATATATTAATAAAAAAATTAAATGGATAAAAACACATTAAAACATATTGCAGAACTATCTAGAATATCTCTTACAGATGAAGAGTTAGATAAATTTACACCTCAGATGCAAACAATATTAGATTCAGCAAAAGAGTTACAAAAAGTGGATACAAAAGGCATTAATCCAATGAAAAAACATACACCCTTCTCATTATTAAGACAAGATACGCCATCAGAGTGTTTAACACAAGAAGAAGTCCTAAAGAATGCGAAATATACCGAAAAGGGTTACGTAAAAATATATGGGAAGATATTTGGTAGTATTGAAGAGAGTTAAATCCTTTGAATAAATACCTGTTTTCTAGTAAAATTATGCCTGTAATTTAGCCGAGATGGTGAAACTGGCAGACACGCTTGCCTTAGGAGCAAGTGGGAA
>DAOQBQ010000001.1:19922-34829 GCA_035355175.1 Candidatus Dojkabacteria bacterium | reverse complement strand
TGGCAGACACGTGGGACTCAAAATCCCATGCTAGCAATAGTGTGAGGGTTCAACTCCCTCCTCGACCATTTTTAAATAATTAAAAAAATATACAACCATGGGACTAGAAAAATTCATACTTACATTCTTTGATTTTGTAGGTGGTATTAACTTTAATATATTCAGTTTTGTATTAATACTTTTGTTTATTATATTTTGGTTAGTAATTGTTGGTTGGGTATGGATAGATTCCTCTGAAAGGACCTCTAGGAAAGGTTTAAGGTTTGTATATATGCTACTTGCTATTGTACTAAATATTCCCGGATTAATAATATATCTAATTATTAGACCAAGTGAGACAATAGAGGAGATATACTGGGCAGACTTAGAGAGAAGGTACCTAAAATTTGAAACATCTGAATTAGGTGATTGTCCTAAGTGTGGTCATCAACTGTATCCTGGGTATGTATTTTGTACAAATTGTGGATTTGAATTAAAGAAAAGATGTCCAAAGTGCAATGTGTTAATTAATAAGGATCATAAATTCTGTGAGTATTGTGGTGAACAGATCAGAGACAGGGCAATGGAACAGGAGAAGTATCCAAATATGGCTGTAATGGAGCAGCAGATTATTGCAACAAAAGAGCATGCAACAGAAACAGTAGAGTCAAAGAGGACAAGATACAAGACCGGAGATAGTTTTGTTGTCAAATTGGGAGATGCTTTAGTAGGAGCCTTTCTTGGTATTAGAGGTAGGGTTGAGAAAAAAGAAGAGAAAGTTCAAGTAGAAGAAAAAGTTGAAAATATAGATACTGATAAACAGAAAAAAAAGAATAAGAAGAAGAAAAAGAAAAAGTAAAGATTAAAGTATTACTGTAATACTGTGAAAGAGCTGATTTATGTTATAAAAGATTTTATACAGAGTATTCATCCTTTGATAATTTTTATTATTGTCTTTCTAGTAGGGTTGTATGTTTTCTGGAGAGGTTGTACAGAATCAAGGAAAAATAGATCCTCAGTTTTTGATATATTTTTAGTTTCTGGATTCTTAAGCTCTGTCATAGGTAGAATTGTCTATATTGTTACAACATGGGAGACATTTTCCTCCTTTATATGGTACTGGCTACCATATGAGAAGTATGGTGATAAGATATATCTTTTTAGGTTACTTCCGTGGAGATTTTTCAGTGTTTGGGATGGAGGTTTAATAATTCTTGGTATGTTTGTTTCTATGTTAGTATTCTTAACATTCTTTGTTCTTGTTATTAAGAGATGGAGGTGGAAACATATGTTTTTCCCAATTTATTTTGCTTCTACAACAATGTTGGGTGTGTCATTTATATACACAGGCATAACCTCTGGATTTAACGAATGGGTATACAAAGGGTTAATTCTAATTACTGTTTTAGTTGCTTTCTTTCTCTTTTTCAAATTTATATACAAGATTGTAAAAAATCCTATATATGAAAAGTATATATTAGGATATGTTGGTTTACTGACTGTACTAATATCTTCTGTATATATTGTTTATCTATACCTATCTAGTGAGTTAACACTTCTTGAAGATATATTAGTTGGGATATTTTTAATATGGACATTAGTAATGTCTACATTCTTCTTATCTGATTTGAGAAGGGCGAAGGTAAATATTAAGAGTGTTTCAACAATTAGATCGATTAAATTAGAGTAGTATGTTTATACTTCTTTCTTCGTTAGTAGTATCCATTGTGAATGTAGTAATATCTTTTGAACTCATTTCAAAGGATATGTGTACCATTAATTACGGGGTAGCATTTGGAATAGGGATAGAGTACATTATTTTTTTAAGTTTGCTTCTTCTTCTTTCTCTAGTTGTAATCGGGGTAATTACAAAGGGAGTAATAAAATATATATTTTTCTCTTTATTTCTCTTAGGCTTAAGTAATTTCGTCATCAGAATCCTTTACGGTAGTATTTGTGACTATATTAATATCTTTAACCTGGTTATTAATATCTCAGATCTCTTTATTGTATTAATCTCAATATATGCTGGAGTGTATATTTTCTTTTTTGAGAGGAAAAAGTAGAAATGTAATCTTAATATCTGTAAAATTATCTTACTATGAAAATATTAATTGAAAGTGATAAAGTGGGTTTAAGGGTTGATACTGTCGTATCAGATATGTTAAAGGAGAAATCTCTTACTAGAAGTATAATTCAAAGATATATTGGTAAAGGATGCAATGTTAATGATAAAGGATGTAAGAAAGGTGATAGATTGAAATTAGGAGATACTTTAGTAATTGATGAAAAGTATTGGCAAAAAACTAAGGAGGACATAGATTTAAGTAGTAATATTATCTCTCAGAAAGGCGATTTAGATATAAGGTATGAGGATGATGATTTAATTGTACTGTACAAACCTAAGGGTTTAATTGTTCATCCTGGAGTTGGAAGTAGAGATAATACATTGGCCAATTTTGTAAGATACTATTTGGAAAACAAAAAAGAATATGACCCATTACTTGATAGAGCTGGTATTGTACATCGTCTTGATAAAGGAGTCTCTGGGTTGATGGTTATTGCTAAAAACAAGAGTATTCAAGAGTATTTGAAAAAGCAATTTAGTGAGAAGAAGGTAATAAAAATATACCATGCACATTTAAAAGAGAGCAACAAAGTTGAACAGAGTATTGATATTAAAAAATATTTAAAAAATCTGAACATAAATTTACAACCTTGGAAAAGTTGGGAAAAAGTGGAAGGATATATAGGGAGGGATAGAGTAAATAGATATAGGATGGAGTTTAGAACATATGAGTTTCCAAACTCTAAGTATGCTCTTAGTTATATCCTTTTTTCGAATGACGAAGCCCTAATAAAGATAGATACTGGAAGGATGCACCAGATTAGAGCGACTTTAAAATATTTAGGATATCATATTAAAGGGGATAAACTGTATGGAAATGATACTGGAGATGAGATTATGTTAGAATCTGTGCTACTAAGTCTTGTTGAAAAAGATGGTACTAGATTAACTTTTACTGTTTAAATATGAAATCTGCAAGAGAGCGATACAAAAGAACTGAAAGTAAATCGAAAAGAGCTGTAAATATTAAATTTGGGAACATACTTTTCTTTTTAATTCTGATTTCCATTATTGGTTACGGTATATATACATATATTGGTTTAAGTAAAATTAAGAGTGAAGATCCTATTAAACAAAGTAACTCTGATTACTACCTGTTATCAAATCAGAGAGATGCTCTAGAGAAGACACTAATTGTTTTTGAAGAGGAGTACAACGAGAAGGAGAGAATTAAGGTTGCATACCTTTATGCTGAGAATAAAGAGAAAAGTGTCGCTGTATTAATATATATTCCTGGATGGGTAGAGTATACTGGTTTAGAGAAAGATTTTGGTAGTAGTATTCCCATATCTACCTTTAGATACGCTGGAGATTTTCTTCAAGAGGGGAGAGGTTTTGAGTATGCGATATGGCAATTTGAACAGTTGCTTGGAAGTAATATAGACGAATATATATGGATAAGTAGCTCTGCATACAGTATTTTTAGTGAAAAACTTGGGGAGTCTAGTGGAGATTCTGTATACGCTCAGTATTACTCTAACGGTTTTAAGGTAAATCAGGAGGCGTTTATGTTAAATAGCTTTGTCTCTAAACTTAGTTGGTTAAACTTAATCACTTCGTCTCCAAAATTTAAGGGTTCAGAGGCAGTAATGTATTCATCGTTATCAACAATAGGGAATGTAGTTATGAGATTGAAACAGATCCATGAGAGTACTATTTCATTAAGACCATTCCTTTTAGATTTAAGCGGTGCAGAGTATCTTGCACAGCAAGAATCCTTGGGAGGAGTTGGTATCTCAAGCTATATTGATACAGATAAGTATGATACTGTTTGGCGTGATTTTATTGATGGAATGATTGATAGAGAGTTAGAGAAAGAGAGGGTTAGAGTAGAGGTATACAACGGTAGTGGTTTGTCGGGCTATGCTAGTCAGTATGCTAGAAAAATTAGGAACAGTGGATGTGAGGTAGTAAGGTATGATAACGCTCCGGATGAGCAAGAGAAGACTCAGTTTTATGTACCAAAGAAAGATGATTTTACAAACTCCTTGGGTGTAATATTTGAGCTTTTTCCAGGTACATACGAAATTGTTGAGGGTAGACCCTCATTTATGACAACTGGGGACATTGTTATCATATTAGGTAAAGATATTCCAACTGTATACGCTTTTTAATGTTTTGGGATATTCCATTTCAGTATTAAAATGGTAATATATACTAATGATTACTTTTATACTAATACTAATATTTGCATGTTTGCTCTTTGTGGCATTCATATTTCTTTTGAGTAGAAGGCCTAAAGATAGCATTGAAGTTTTTAATGAGGTTAGAAGTCCAATTGTAATGCAGATACTAGTTCCTCGAGAGAATGATAAAACGCCATTGGCTGCAGAGCAGATGTTTGCTTCTATTCATGGGATATTGGGGGATAATGTTAAATCAGAAGATTTAATTAGTTTTGAAATTACATCAAGTGGAGATAGTGGAATAAAATTTTATGCAGTTGTTCCAAAGCATCTAGCTAAGTTTGTTGAGGGTCAAATCTACGCTCAGTATCCTAATGCAGATATTAAATATGTACAGGATTATGTATTAGGAGAGAGTGGTGGGAGTACAAATTTAAAACAGTTTGTTACAACAGGAGAGATTGAATTAGAGAAAGATTTCATATTCCCGATTAAAACATTTAGGAATTTTGAGGTAGATCCTCTTGCAGCTATTACTGGAGCTATCTCAGATTTAAAATTAAGTCAAAGGGCATGGATACAGATACTTGTTAGACCTGTTTCTAACTATTGGCAAGCTAGTTCTAAAAGGTATATCACCGCTATTAAGGATGGGAAAGATCCGTATGCTAAGGGTATATTTGCAGAACTTTCTAATCTGTTCAAAGGTATGGGAGATAGTATATCAAGCATGGGTAGTGAGGATACTCAAAGAAAAGAGATTGTGAAATTAGAACCTGGTCAGCAAGAAGAATTGAGTGAAATAGAGTTAAAGATGTTGAAATTAGGTTTTGAATTTAAGGTAAGGGTTGTTACAAAGGCAGAAACACAGATAGAGTCAGAGCAGATTTTAAGAGATATTATTGCTAGTTTTAAGCAGTTTACAACTGCTCATTTAAATACATTTGTTCATTCTAAACCGAACAAAAGTGGAAAAGAGATATACTCTGAATATCTAAAGAGATATTTACCATCTGATACTGTAGATATTATTAATATTGAAGAGCTTGCCTCTTTGTATCATATGCCGAATATCTCTGTAGAAACTCCTAATATAGCGTGGTGTAGGTCTAAGAGGATTGAACCTCCTATGAATTTACCAAAGGTAGGAGAAGATGGTGTTACTGTTTTTGCAGAAACAGATTACAGAGGTAGTAGGCAGGAGTTTGGTATTAAGAGAGAGGATAGAAGAAAGCATTTCTATATATTAGGAAAGACAGGAGTAGGTAAGTCTACTGTTTTTAAAAATATGTTTATCTCAGATATATTAAGAGGTGATGGGGCTTGTATGATTGATCCTCATGGAGAGTTAATTGAAGAGTTATTAGACTTTATACCTGCGGAGAGAGTAGAGGATGTAATATATTTTAATCCAACAGATACACAGTATCCAATTGGTTTTAACCTTTTAGAGCTAAAGGATAAATCACAGAGAGATTTAATAGCGGATGGAGTAGTGGAGGTATTTCATAAACAGTTTGGTACATCTTGGGGACCAAGGTTACAGTATATTCTTACTAATACAATAGCTACAGCACTAGAGGCACAGGGTACAACACTTCTATCTGTAACAAGGCTTTTAATGGATAAAAATTATCGTAAGTTCATACTTAAACAGGTAGATGACCCTATATTAATAAAGTTCTGGGAAGAAGAGTATGCACAGATGTCTCAGAATCCCAGACTCCTTTCTGAATCAGTATCTCCAATACAAAACAAGGTGGGTAGATTCATATCTTCTGCTGTTACTCGTAACATTATTGGTCAGGTTAAATCCACGATAGATCTGAGGGAGATAATGGATAGTAAAAAGATACTCTTAGTTAATCTAGCACAGGGAAAACTGGGAGAGGAAACAGCCTCATTACTTGGGGGAATGATTATTACAAGATTACAGTCTACAGCTTTAGAGAGAGTAGATTTGCCGGCTGATGAAAGGAATGATTTCTATCTGTTTGTTGATGAATTCCAAAATTTTGCTACAGATTCTTTTGCTAAGATTCTTTCTGAGGCAAGAAAGTTCAGATTAGATTTATGTATGACAAATCAATATATTGATCAATTACCTTTAACAGTAAGACAGGCAATATTTGGTAATGTTGGAACTTTAGGATCATTCGTAGTAAGTCAATCTGATGCCGCTATCCTTGAAAAAGAGTTTGCACCTGGTGTTACATCTGAGGATTTGGTTTCTCTGGATGCTCACTCTATGTATCTAAAACTTTGTATAGATGGTATGACATCAAATACATTTAGTGCTAGATCTTTGCCACCAAGGTATGAGCCATTTGGTCTTAAAAATAAGGTTATCGAAAGATCGAGAGAGAAGTATGGAACTGCTAAGGATGTAATAGAGGATAAAATAATCCGATGGAGTAATCAGACATATAGTGATAGTGGTAATAGATCCGTTAAGAAGAGAGACGAGAAAGAGGAATCGGTTGAGGGTGGATATAGAGTAAAAACTTAGGACTTTTTTCAATTTGAGTAAAATGATAAAATATCTCATATATATAATATTTTCTAAGTATGTCAGGGCATTCTAAATGGTCAACAATTAAACACAAGAAGGCAATTAACGATGCTAAGAAGGGTAAAGTCTTTTCCAAACTATCTTTACAAATAACTCACGCTACAAGGCAGGGAGGGGCAGATGCTAATATGAATCCTAATTTAAGACTGTATATTGATAAAGCAAAGAGAGAGGGTTTTCCAATAGATAGAATAGAGAAAGCAATACAGAAGGGTGCAGGAACTGGAGCTGATGGTATTACATACGAAGAAGCTACATACGAGGGGTTTGGTAGTAATGGGGTACAGATACTCGTTGATACACTTACGGATAATAAGAATAGGACTGTTGCAGATTTAAGAAAGATATTTGAAGAGATAGGTGGTAGGTTAGGGGATAGTGGTTCTGTTTCCTGGAATTTTGATACAAAGGGGTTAATTATTCTTAGGAGTGGTCATATGAAAAAGTCTGAGAAATTTGGAGCAGAAGATGAGTATATTAAGGATGACAGGGAAGAGGTAATGATGAAGTTAATGGATATTGAGGGTATTAATGATATTAAAGAAATAGATATTGATGAAGTAGAGGGATTAGAGGTATATACACAGTATAGTGATTTAGCAAAGGTTAGGGATAGTATATCTGAATTAGGTTATGTAATTGATGAAACTGAGATAATTAAAGAACCAAAGGTTACTAAAGCTTTAACAGGTAAGGAACTAGAGAAAGCACAGGAGGGATTAGAGAAACTAGATGATCTCGATGATGTCCAGAATGTGTGGAGTAATTTAGAGTAAATTTAATATGAGAATACTAGGTATAGATCCAGGTATCGCTATTACAGGTTGGTCTATTGTTGATTTTGATAAAGAGGGTAAAGGTACACCTGTTGATTACGGTGCAATTACCACTCCAAAGGGTGTATTAGTAGGTGAGCGACTGTCAGAGCTATACAATGATATAACTCAAATAGTTAAAGAGTTTAAGCCAGAATTTTGCGGTTTAGAAGCACTCTTTTTCTATAATAATGCAAAGACAGCAATTGTAGTGGGAGAGGCAAGGGGAGTAGTATTACTTGTATTAGAACAAAATAGTATTCCTGTATATGAAATTACACCTTTGCAGGTAAAAAGTAGTATTTCTGGGTATGGTAAAGCAACTAAATTACAAGTTCAAGAAAATGTTAAAATGATATTTAGTTTAAGTGAGATACCTAAACCAGATGATGTTGCAGACGCTTTGGCTATATCTATAGCCTGTTTTGATAGATTAAAGACAGATAATTTAAAATAAGTAATTAAGAATGATTTCATATATATCTGGTAAAGTACTAAAGAATCAAGTTGGTAAAACCTGTTATACAGACATACTAATATCATCAGGTATAGGGTATAGAGTGTATGTTACGACTCAGTTTAAGTTTCAAGATATCGGAGATATAATATCTGTATATACAAGTTTTCAAGTTAGAGAGGACAGTCAAACACTGTATGGATTCAATAAAGAGAGTGAGCGAGATTTCTTTGAAGAGCTATTAACAGTTTCCGGAATAGGTCCTAAATCAGCACTATCAATTCTCTCAACATACAGTATGGAGAAGGTAAAAGAGATTGTACTAGAGGGAGATTCTAAATTGTTAAGTAAAACGCCTGGATTGGGTCTTAAAGGTGCTCAAAAGGTTATCTTAGAGCTTAGGGGTAGAATTGATTTTGATAAAGAGGACAAAGAGAGTGATAGTGATATTAGACTTAAAGAGTTAAAAGAGGTACTTAAGACACTAGGTTTTAAGGGTAAAGAATTAGATGATACGGTCAAAAGGGGAGGGGATATCCTTAAGAAAGACGATATAGAGATTGAAGTACTTATTAAAAAAGTTTTACAACAGTAATATGATTAAATCTAGTAAAAAAACAGAAGAGAAAAACGCTCTTAAGAATAGTAGGGTAATGGTGAATAGTAATGGAGAGATAGAAGAACAGGTACAAAAGATTCGACCTTCTAAGTTAGATGAAATGATAGGGAGGAAGCAGGAGAAGAAGACTATTAAGATGATGATTGATTCCGCAAAGCAAAGAGGAGAGGTAGTAGATCATATTCTTTTCTACGGTCCTCCTGGACTTGGTAAGACTACATTTGCATTTGCAATTGCGAATGAAATAGGTTCATCAATTAGGATTACCTCTGGTCCAGCTATTGAGAGGCAGGGGGATTTGGCAGCTATACTCACCAATTTAAAAGAGAACGATATCCTGTTTATAGATGAAATACATCGTCTATCAAGAGTAGTAGAGGAGATACTTTATCCTGCTATGGAGGATAGGGCCTTGGATATAGTTATGGGTAAGGGCCCCTCTGCTAAAACTATTAGATTGAGTTTAGAGCCATTTACATTAATAGGTGCTACTACCCAGATAGGTAAGATTAGCTCTCCTATGAGAGATAGGTTTGGTTTAATTCAGAGGTTAGATTTCTTTGATGATGAAGATATGATAGAGATATTAAAAAGGGCTTGTGATTTATGGTCAATTAAAATAGAGGGGGAGGCACTTAAATTACTATCACTTGCATCTCGAGGTACAGCTAGGGTAGGGCTTCGTCTTTTAAGAAGGGTTAGAGATTTTGCTCAAAGTAATAACGAGAAGAGCGTAACGCTTAGTACAGTTAATAATACGATGAAATTGCTTGGAATAGATGATTTAGGTTTGGAGAGTATTGATAGAGAGATTCTAAGGGTAATATTTTTTAACTTTGATGGTGGCCCGGTAGGTGTATCTACTCTAGCAGCTAGTGTGTCAGAGGAGGTATCTACAATTTTAGATGTACATGAACCGTATCTAATGAAGTGTGGGTTGATAAAAAGGACATCAAGGGGGAGAGTTTTGACTCCAAAAGGTATAAAATATGTTCAGAGTATATGGCAGTAGAAATAGTAGCAATTAAAACAGAGGATTCAGTAAAAAGGGGTAAGTTAATATCCTTGGCTTTGTTAATTGCTCTCTCTGTATTTGTACAGACATTAATAAAGAATGATAATCCAACAATTTTAAGAATACTTATTACTGCTGGTATCTACCTATTAATCTCTTTTGCTGGTTTAGTATGGGCTTTTAATTTCCAGGTTAAGATAAAATCATTACCATTTCTTTTACATAGCTCTCTATTTGTAATGTCTGAATATCTATTTATTCAATTATTCTTTGTTGAGAAATTTAGTCGTATTTATGAAGGAATAATACTTTTAATATTAGTTATTCTTCTTTTTGTAAGTACCTACATATCATATTTGATGGCTAATGTATTTAATGTAAATCTGTATAAAAGTATTCCTTTGGCTAATGTTGGTAGAACAGCTTCTCATATAGTTTCAACACTATCAATTTTTTTCTTAACATTTAGTTTACTTGCATTACAACTACCTGTTTATATTCTTTTACCTATTGAGTTAGGTATATCCTTTTTTTTCTCATATATTCATCTGAAAAATCTTGGTTTTGAGGGTGTTTTGCTTTCTAGAAAAACAGTTTTAGTTAGTCTAATTGTATTTTTTATGTTCTTAGGGTCTTTTCTTTCAGGAATTCTTCATGAGGTTTCAGCACTAGGACCAACAGTAGGGTACTTTATAGGTATAGGGGTGGCTAATATGAAAGTAATTAAACCGAAATTTAATATTGAGACTCTTTTATATATTTTTGTATTAATAGCAGTTATTTTCTTAAATTTCTTTTTAAATATTTTGGCATAGCCAAGAAAGTAGGGGAGTAGGGCTTATAGCTCATAATGGCCCATAGTTTCACGGGTCCCATAGTAATATCAATGTGGATAACTAAGTGCTAATACATTTTATTTAATATATCTTAAATGGTACATATGGGGGAGTATTAAAAGATGCTTAGATGCATGTGTGTACTTAGTGGTGGGGTACTATCCCCTATGTTGCAATATGTTATGATTTTATATATTATATAACCGAGTATAATCATCCTTATATGCGGTCATGTATCTGTTCGACCTAGGGGAGTACTATGACCAAGGGTTTAAGTATTAATTTATTAAGGATAAAAATAAAATAAAAATAAAAAATATTTTTCTAAATATATTTCTTTATTATTTCCCCATATCCCCTACAAATCTTTTATCTATGCGAAAACTTAAAAAAGTCCCCTACTTTGACATTAATTTTTAAAAAGCTAATATATACATATGAAGAAAACATATTTATTAAATGATATTCCTAAACTTCCCGATCAGGATATGTATCTACTTAATTTACAAAATAATGCATACAGTTACCAAACCATTATTAATTACGCTCGTGATCTGTCTATCTTTAGTGTGTATTTACATTTTAATAATATTAAGTTTAATAAGTTAACTAAAATAGATGTATTAAATTACAAAGGGTATCTAGGAAGTGGTAATCATCTGAAAGATTTGGATAGAATAAGAGAGAAATGTGTAGAAAAGGGCTTTAAGACAATACAAACAGATAGCGAAGCTCTCAGAGGCCCAGGGAGCCCCTCGAAAAATTTGAGTGGTATGAATAGACCTGTGGAAGAAGTTGAAAATGATGATAGCAGCTCAGAGGGTTCTCCACAGATATATGAGGAAGACTTCCTGACAAAAGTTTACGGCAAGGTGTACGGGTCTTTAGGTATTTTAGAAAAGCCACTTAATTCTAGAGCTAGAAGTAAAAATGGTTTAGATGTTAGAAGTATTAATCGAATGCTATCTGCACTAAGATCATATTTAAAGTTTAGAATAGATTTTGATTTTGATATTCCAATTCCACCAGATGGTATTCAGATGGTCCGAGGTGAAAAAAAAATTAAAAAGGTTGCTTCTTTAGAAGACCTAACTAGATTGATTGAAGCCCCAATGGAGTTTGAAAAAGATGAACGAGTAGCTCTTCGTAATAGATGTATGTTAGAGATGTTGTTTGCCACTGGTATGAGAATATCTGAGTTGATAAATATGAATATAGAGCAATTAAATGTTGAGGGTAAAATATATGTCATGGGTAAGGGTAAGAAAGAAAGAGCTGTATATATGACAAACAGAGCCTTGGGGTGGTTAAACAAATACTTAAAGTTAAGATTGGAGTATGCCTTTTCAGATAGAGAGAGGGAGGAACAACCAGGAAATATAGACAAATTGTTTAATGATATTGGGGTAAAGGAAGAAAACATGAAACCCCGTGAAACATTTTTGGACAATTCAAATTCTGAGGGTTTAAATTTGGAAGTTTTTGATTCAGAGAATAGGAAGTATATTAGGTTGATTGAGGAGTATAGGAAGAATAAATTCTTAGAAAAATTCAACTCCCCTGCCCTATTCATTCCATTTGTTGGTATTAGAAGTAAAAAACCTAATTCAAGGATATCTACTAACTATTTTCAAGAAAAAATAGCTGATTACAGAAAGAGATTAGGTATACAGATACCTACATCAGCGCATAGTTTAAGGCATGGGTTTGCTACATATATGGCAGAGGATGGTGCTAGTGCCGTAGCATTACAGATTCTTCTTGGCCATGAGAGTTTAAACACAACTACTAAATATGTACATGCAAGCGAGAAGTTTGCGGAGGAAACTGTTAAAAAGAATCATCCTTTAAAGTAAAGGTTACATTCTATCAATTATCTCTTGCGCATCAGGATCTCCTTCTTGTGCTTTTATAGCTGCAACTGCACTTGGATCTCCTGATTGATATCTGTCGTATAGGTCTTTTGCTTTCTTTGTATCTTCTAAAGTGGTCTTAAGATAGTTATAAAGGAATTCTCCTTTCTTCTCTTCAGCCTGCATACCATACGCTTTTTCTAATACCATATTTAATCTGGTTTGTGCATCCTCTGTAGTTGAAACGGGTTTTTCCATCTCTTGAGCAAGTGTATCTAGTGTCTGTTCATCTGTATTTTCTGCTAGATAGTCTAGTGCTTCTTCAATTAATTCTTCAGCTGCAAGATCTAGTAATTGATTTATTTTCTCATCATCAAATCCTAATGTTTTTAACTCATTTTTTAGGTTTTCGATTTCAATTGAGTAATCCATTTATGTTTAATTATAATTTAATAGATTTATTTTGTTGGTAACCAACCTCCATCAATCATAGTTTGGAGTATATTTTGACCACTGTATGCCCCATCTCTAAGTATTCGATGTGCTACCTGAGGACCCATTTTACTAATTGCTTCTGATACTTGTGCATTTGAATATCCAGCGGCACCAGCATCTCTAATAAACATATGGAAGTATTTAGAAGCAGAATTTGCAAATAGATTATCAGGAATGTTCTCTAATGGGACATTTTCATAACCTTGTGGTATATCTGCTAATCTCCATCCATCCATTGCACTTCCAGGGAGATTAAGTCTGCCATTAGCAAATAAATCATAGGTTTCAGTTGGTACTTCTGGGGTTGGTATATTGCCATCTACCAAGGGTGCTGATTGATCTACTGGTGGAGCTGTTTCAACAGTAGGGTTGTTTCCTAATGAACCTGATGCATCTGTATGTCCTGTTGGTATACCTGTTGGTATTTCAGCTTGATTCCATACTAACCCGTGTCCTCCCATAAATACACCACTGAATATACTTGAGCCAAGTAA
This sequence comes from Candidatus Dojkabacteria bacterium, assembly GCA_035355175.1. Lineage (GTDB taxonomy): Bacteria > Patescibacteriota > Dojkabacteria > SC72 > SC72 > UBA2259. The sequence continues at coordinate 21,440 of DAOQBQ010000001.1, read as the reverse complement.
ACCAAGTTTTGCTCCAGTTAAGAAACTTTTTACATACTCAGTACCTTTCCTTGCTTTTTCCCAATTCTTTATTCTTTTTTCCAATTTAGCTCTTGTTTCTGGATCTGTTGTTGTTTTTAACTGTTCAGTTAGTTTGTTAATTCTTCTGCTACCGATAAAGTCTACACCTTTATTAATTACTCCGGTACCAATGCAAGCTAGAGCACCTATTCCAGCTGCTGGTACTCCTCCAACAATACCTGTAGTACCACCCGCAACTACTCCTGCTATTAATGCTGCTCTTTTCCAATTTCTTTCTTTTCTTTGTTGATTAGGATCAGTTTCTTGTGGTGTAACAGGAACTACTTCAGGGGTTTTCCCATATGTTGGATCATGTGCAATTCTTTCTTGCTCAACAGCTTTGGCAAAATCTTGTTGTTGTTTAATCTGCTCTGGAAGTAATGTAGCTTGAACCTGTTCTAATGGATTAAGGAGTCTTTGCCTATTTGGGTCTAATGCATTTTGTAAATCTTCAGGATTGTCATATTTTTGGGTAAAATTCTTAAGCATTATTTCAAGAGAATCAAGTCTCGCCTTAAGTTCAATGTTAATATTTATTGTCTCCTCAAGTTTGATTTCTAAGATATGTTTTTCTTTAAGTATCTCTGATATTTCTACCTCAATCTTAGGTTTTTTATCTTCTCCGTCTTCTGATTTAATTGGAGGTGTGGTTTCTGATTTACTATCTTGCTTGATTGGCTCTTCAGGTAAGGAATCATCTCCGAATTCTAAATCAAAAGGTTTCTCTTCATCAGAACCAAATTCTAAATCAAAAGGTTTCTTTGGGGCAGGATCATATCCTGAACCAGATTCTAAATCATAGGGAGTATTATCTTTAAGTGGGGGAATAGGAGGAGTTGGTTTCGAAGTATCTTGTATTTCTGTTTTTGTTTCTGCAACTTTATCTTCGTTAGGGGTCTTATGTTTTTTCTCTTTTACTGTAACAAACGAAGGGGTGTCTAATCCTTTCTCTGCATTTTCAGATACGGTTTTAATAGGTGGGTGGATAGACTCTTTGTATTTTGTAATATCAATTTCATTTTGACTAGATCCTGGAGATACCCATTCATTGTTTTCTGGAGCCGACATCTCTTGTGCTATTTTACTACCCTCAGGTAAATAAATACCTCCAGGTGTTCTTGGGCCATCTGAGGAATTGATAGGTTTAACTTCTTGAGTAGCCATCTGCTGTGCTATTTCACTACCCTCTGGTAAATAAATACCACTTGGTGTTCTTGGGCCTTCTTGGTTATTATCCATATTTTATGTTTTATTAGGTTATTTTATTTTACCTATTTAAAACATAGAGTTTTAATAGGCAGATTTGTATACATTCATATTAATAATTAGAGTTACAAAAGTCAAATATATTAATTAATAGAAATATATATCTTTTTGATATAATCTATACATAATGAAAGTACCTAAGATTAAATTACCTAAATATAATAGTCTTGTTAAATTTCTTGAAAAAAGATT
>DAOQBQ010000001.1:0-19822 GCA_035355175.1 Candidatus Dojkabacteria bacterium | reverse complement strand
AGTTGGTTAATTAATCAACTATTCTACTTCGTTTCTATGGGAGTAGGTTCTGTATGTATAGCATCTTTAACAAGAATATTAATACTGAAAAGCAAATTAAAAAGATATACGAACTGGGGATATCTCTTAGGTGGGATTGTATATTTTACTACTCTATGGAGTATGTGGCTTTTTTATCAAAATATGGCACCATATATTGTTAATTTTGGATTTCTACCTTTACTAATTCTATATATATTTAAATATATTATTAAGAGTAATTGGAAAAACCTATTACTACTTTTCCTTTCTTCTATTCTGTTTACAGCAACTAGTGTAATAGCAACACTGTTTTTAATTGATTTCATATTTATACTCTTTTTTATCATTTTTATTGCAGTTGAAATAAAAAATGAAAGAAGAGAGAAATTAAAAAAGATATTTACTACAGTAAGTATTTTCCTTTTAACACAGATGTTTTGGATTTTGCCTTTCATATTCTATACAGCAACCGTTAGTCCAGATATTATAGAGTCATATACAAACAGGACTATTACATCAAGTGTAATAGATCTGGAAACTCAATCTCAAACATTAATTAATTCTGCAAGATTGTATAACAGGACTCTTTTTGATATGGATGGAGACACCTATCTTTTCCCTATGTCCGAACTATTTCAGACATACGATTTTTACAAGCTAGTTGGTTTAATACCTGCTTTTTTATCAATAGTTGCCTTAATATTTTCTCTCTTTAAGAGAAACTTTAAACTTCTTTTTTGGGCAATATTTTTCCTTGGTTCTCTTTTTTTAATTAAAGTTCTTAATCCACCCCTTGGGAGTATTTTTTCTTGGCTACAGGACAATATCCCGCTATTTAAGCAGGTGTTGAGATGGCCATTCTCGAAACTAGGAGAGATATATTTAATATCAATTTCTGTTTTGTCTATTTTTGGGGGTATATATTTAATTAGTTTTTTTGCATCCTTTATTAACAAGAAATTCCCTAAGAGAATATATATACTTGCATCTTTTGTTTTACTTTGTATTTTGCAATTAGTATATGCAGAGTATATGTTTAGAGGTGATATGTTTGCAGAGAGAGCATTTGTAAGTATCCCACAAGAGTATTATGAATTAAAGGAGTACTTAGTGAAAAATGATAGTAAAGGGAGAATATACTACGCTCCACCTTCAAACAATAACTATTTTAGAGAGTATGAATGGGGTTTTTGGGGTTCTCAATTTATCTCTTACATCTTACCTAATCCTGTAATGGATATGTCTTTGGCAGTTGGCTCAAAGGTTGGAGAAAGGGCCCTGCATGAAATATTAGATACAGTTAAATCAGAGAGTAAAGAAGAGTTTCTCTCATTAATGAATAAATATGATGTTTCATATATTCTTTTTGATTCTAGTGTAAAGATGGAAGGTTACGCCTTTGATTTAGATGAGGATAAAGTTAAAAGTGTATTTTCCAATTTTACTCTTGTATGGTCTAAAGGAGATCTTTATCTGTATAAAGTGGCTTCTTTTGAAGGGAAAGTATATACAGAATCTTTGTCTGACATTTCTTCAAAAAATATCTTTGTTAAAGATGTTCCTAAATTACCTACTCTATGTCCAATTGATATGGAATTAAAAAATTTAAGGATAGAGAATAATGAAATCATTGGAGATTTCGAATACAAAGGGTATAGCACATATATGTCTTCTAATTTAACAAAAGATTTGATTAATACTCTGCCAACCGAAACTATTTACTCAAACGGTGTAATATCTCTCTCACCTTCATATCCATATGTAATGGGAGATAGCTCAGTTAAACCGTATAGGAGGTATTCTGGAGAGTATGATTACTTTTCAATAGGAGATTCTGTATTTAAGAAATCTAAACTTTCTGAAGGTATAACTATTCAAGATACCTTTTCTCAAAACGGTGAAGTTTTTGGTATTTTAGAATCTGATTACAAATCAGTAAATATGATTCCTTTGTTAATTAAAACCAAAGGAAGTGATTGCTCTGGTGGGGAGGTAGTAGAGAGTACATTTGTTACTCCGCAGGAAGTTACTTCTGGTTTTAAATTAAAAGGAAGTACCCAATCAACATGTGTATATACAGGGATACCAATTGATTCAAATGCAAAAAATATTTTAAGAATAAAATTAAATTGGGAAGTAGAAAAAGGTAATTATCCAGGATACTGTATATACTCTGAAAGTAAAAAGAAATGTTTAAACAAAGAGAAGTTTCTTTTAACAGAGGACCTATTTGGTAATATCGATATCCTTTTAGATACAGTTATTGGTCAAGGAGAAAAGGTCTCTCTCATTCTTTATGTAAGTAATATTAAGAAAGATACAATATCAGAGGTGCTCTTTAGAAATGTATCTATTGAATATGCTCCACTCATTTCTCCTATATCTTCTTCCTCATCTTCTGATAAATGGGATCCAAAGGATATATTTTTAGATGACGGAAGTATATATACAGTACATATACCAGTAATATATGGGGATTCTGGATATTCGTATAAAGGTATGAATTCTGATTATGCTGTATGGCAACCAAATAGATCTGATTTTGAAAGTAAAATGTTCGAGGTATCGGTAAAAGAGGGAATGTATCAGAAAGTATCAAATGATTACATCAATCAAACTGCTAATCTTTTTAATACAAAACCAAATACAAAATATCTTGTATATTGGAAAGGAGAGAATATATCTAATATACCATCCTCTCTTTGTCTCATATATGATAAAGAAGAAAAGTGTTGGTTCCAAGATATGTTAAGAGATTCAGGAGAATCGTCCTACTTAAATATCATAAATGGTATGAATGAGGAAAAATTATTAAATGTGATATATGGTAGTAGTAGTTACAAACTAGTAACAGAGAATATTCTTAAAGAATTTGTATTTATGGAGTATCCAATCTCATGGAGAAGCTTAATGTATGTACAAGAGAAACAGGATGAGTTTAAGGAGTACGAAATGAGTAATATATTTAATAGTTCTCAATCAACATATTATAAAGTGAATAGAGAAGAAATTTCAGATGATCAAGAGAACATCTTAGTATCAATACCACAAGCTAAATCCTCGGGTTGGTTAGCAGTAAAAAGAAATGGTATTTTTCTATCAGCGTTGGATAGAGATACAAGGGTTAGTATAAATGATTGGAAACAGGGTTGGGATATTTCTAATGAACAATGGGATTCTATATTAGTAATATATTGGCCTAACCTACTCTCATACTTTGGGTATATATTAATATTAATAACAGGAACATACTTAACAGTTAAATTTATAGAAGAGAAAAGAGATGGAAAAAAGTAATCCATTAGTATCGGTCGTTATACCTGTTCATAACGGAGAGAAGTATATTAAAGAGAGTATAGATAGCTGTCTTAATCAAACATATCAATATATTGAAATAATTGTAGTAGATGATAAATCAGAGGATAGAACATTAGAGATATTAAAAGAGTATGGAGAGAAGATTACTGTATTACCTGTAGAAAAACAGAACGGTTTAGGAAATGTAATTAATATTGGTATTAGAAAGTCTCAAGGTAAATATATTGCTAGGATGGATGCAGATGATTTTATGTATCCTACTCGTATTCAGAAACAGGTTGAGTATCTTGAATCTAATCCTAACTGTGTAGCTATTGGTGGTCAGATAGATATTATTGATGAAAACAGTAATATTACTGGTCATAGGGAGTATGCAATAGAGGATAAAGATATTAAAAAAAATAGATTCCTTTTTCAACCTTTTGCACATCCAGCTGTAACACTTAGGAAAAGTATTGTAGAAGAGATAGGTCTTTATCCAGAGAATATGTGGAAGGTAGAGGATGTAAAGTTTTTCCTAATTTTAAGTACTAAGGGGGAATTCCATAATTTAAGGGATACAGTACTTAAGTATAGAATTACTTTTAAAACAGAATCTCAATCTAAGATGTTAGATCATTTTAGAAAAACAAATGAGATTAGGAATTGGGCTATAAAAGAATTAAATATTAAACCTACTACTAGAGAGTACATAATATGGAGTATGCAAAAGATAGGGGTATATATACTTAGTATATTCCCCCCTACTCTGTTTATGAAGATATTTGAATTGTTTAGGAAACTATTTAAGTAAAAAAAAGAGGACATCCTAAGATGTCCTCAATGTAATATTTTTTGTCTTTTCGTCTTTAATATATTTTTCAATATTTTTAGACTCATCAGTAGGATATATATTTTTAATAAATATTTAATCCTAGAAGACTCTAGCGTGTGATGATTGTGGTTTTGGGGTTTTTAATGTCAAAAGACAGTAAAAGATAATCCCGAGACCAGGGTGCTAGAGTTGCTTCCGCTATAAAAGCGAGATAGGTTTCCCTGTTAAGGGTTTATCGAGAGCAAGAGCCTTCAAAGTTGTAACAGATGTCGAAGGGTTTATTATCCACGGGGGATAATTCGTGTCCAGTCCAAAAAGGTTGAACCTTTAGGGTTTCCAGAGGATTCTGGCAGGCATCATACGAAAAACAGTATGGACCTTCACAGACCCCGGAATCCAAGTGGACCCATACACGACGCTCGGCGTCCCAAGTTTCAGTGAAGACATCAGCTTTTTCACCAGGTTCCATGCGTACTACGCAGGAAACATCGGATACATCCGAAGAGGATTCCTCAACGGTTGTTGAAGCACAGGTCTCACATACGGGACACTCAACATTGGCATTCGGGTTCTTTCCGAATCCCCAGCCCCAGAACTTCCAGGTCAAAGGTGCAATCAGAGCAAGAACAATCAGAACGCCCAAAACACTTCCGAACCATGTCCAAAACCTTCTCATTTTATTCCTCCTTATGGAATATTTTTTGAATATCTCAGCAATACCATTTGGTATGCATTCTATCTCCAATAATATATTTATAAATATATTAGAAACATAATGCATACCATTTGGATGCTAAAGGAAGAAATATACTCTAGTATTTTCATCACACGCTATTTTGTTTTAAATATATAAGACATAAGTCTATATAATATACTTAAAACTTTTTAAAGAACTTCTGAGTTCATAAGAACTCATAAAAGATATTAAAGAGAATATCTCTCTATGAACACTTATGTGTATTGAAATGAAAATTTATTATTAAAGAGCAGACTTTAATTAACAATTAACTACTTATATTATACTATAGGTTGGATAAAATATCAATATGTTTATTGATGTGGGTTCAGTTATTTCTTAATGAGCAATTAATTATTAAGATACATATATTATACTATAAGTCTATAATGTATTCAATATCCCCTACTCTTTGTAAGGTATGAGGTATATAATACTGAGTTGTTTTCTTTTAAAGAAGATATATGGTTAACGAAAAAGAATTAAATATAGAAGCAAGTTCTACAACTCTAGGATACGAAGGTAAAGGGGGTAATGTAGGAGCTTTTATTGCTTTTGGTGAAGAGTTAATGTCTAAAGATAGATACACAGATATTGTTGTAAGCAATGCTTTAGAGTTTAAAAAAGAAACAGAGAAAATAATACCTAATACCCAATTTGGTGTATCAATACTTGCTTCTGCAATCAATCCTAAGAGAATGAAAGGATTAATATCCTCGATAGATTATCCCTACTCCATTAAGTGGGGTATGAATTTTATTAAAGAGAAAATAGACTCTAGTTACAATGGTAGAGATGATTTAGAGGGGGATATTCTACTTGCTCAAGATTTGGCATACGCTATGCTTCAATCGGGTAATGGTAGAGCACAGGAGAGATCTACTATTAGAGCATCGGAATATATTAAAAACGATCCTATTAAAATTCGAACATGTATTCATACAGTATCTATTGAAAATGAATTAAAAAAGATTAAGGAAGTAAATAGTAAAATATTGGATAAGGGGAAGAATGTGATATGGGTAATAGAGCCTAATAAAAAGATTGGAGATGGTACACTTTCTTCTTTCTTAAATACATTGGAACAGATAGAAAGGGATAATCCATCACTAAAGTTTGGTATTGATTTAGATATGGGAGGATTAGTTAAAGAGCAACAAACTTTACTTCAGGTATTAGATAAATTAGATTCAAATAATCTATTACCAGTATATATTTCATTAAGTGGTAAAGAGGAAACAAAGGATAATGTTAGAACACATTTACCATTGAGCATAAGTCATCAAATAGGGAGTAATATTTCATTAGGCAAGTGGTTACACAATATGCAATTTAGAGGTAAAAAAATACCAGGAATAGTGATTGAGAGTAATCCTTCGCAGGAAGATGTATTAGATGATTATGTAGAATTTCTTAAGAAGTTGAAAATATATTATTAATTATTCTTTTTCCCCATATATTCTCTTCTTTTCTTTTCAGCTTCTTGCATATCATATATCTGACCGAATTTCTTTCTTGAATCAAATCTATCAACAGGATTAATACCTTTCTTTATTAAATCTTTCTGTGCATCAGGATATCTCTCTCCCTCATTAAAGGTAACTTTACGAGCAGCTACCTCTTCCATATTTTTAATAATTTCTTCCCCAATTATATTGTTTGCATATCTTTCTACCTCTTTACTTTCTGGGTCTGTATCCCTTATACCATCCTCAATATTTGCTAAATGTTTTGCATATACAGGATCTGCAACCCTTCCGACATCTTTTGAGTATGGATTTGTTTCTATATGTTCATCGTATGCTTTATCCACAGCTTTCTTAACTTGATCTTCAACGGGATTTTCGTTTTCCATTTTAATACTTTTTAATTTACTATTTGATATTATGATTTTGAATATAGTATGTCAATAAAAAAGAGGAGGTTTCCCTCCTCTTTAAATTATCTTATCTATACGCTTTAAGTAGCTTAGAGTTATATACCCTACTCTCTTTCATAGATATACTTAATATATCTTTTAACATTCTTACAACCTCTTTAATATTAGCGGATGTAGAATCAGATCTGTTTTTGTTAAGAAAGAATGGTGTTACAGATATGCTGTATCCTACCTTACCTATCTCGTTTAATATCTCTGAGTCTATAGCAAACCTATTTACTTTAAGATTAGGTAATATCCTTTTTATTAATTCTTGTTTAAATAACTTAAGACCACAACCTACATCTGTAATATTTTTAGGTAATTTAAGAAATACTTTATTTATACCAATTAGACCATAAGAATATATCTTTCTACTTAAAGTCATTTCAACATTTGAATCTTTATGTAATTTAGATGGTATAACTGCCATAACAGAATCTTTTTTGATCTCTTTTAGAGCGTAACCTAATGTTCTAATTTGAATATCGGTATCTGCATCAATAAATCCGATTACATCTCCTGTAGCTTTCTTCATACCGTATCTAACAGCATATCCTTTACCTTTGTTTGTAGGATAACCGATTACAGAAGCTTTCTTTAATCTGTTTTCTTTAATATATTGGATTAATATATCCTTAGTATTATCAACATACCCATCTATTACGAAGATGAGTTCGAAATCAGGGTTGACTCTAGAAAAATATCCGTACAATCTTTCTAATTGGTCTAACACCTCTCTTTCTTTTTTGTATGTTGGTATAACCAAAGATAGTTTCATTTAAGTAAATAAAAATATGAAATATGTAACTGCATTTAATGCAAAGCCCCAAAGGGGCAATCTATCTTGTTAGATAGATTGCTTGGCCTTTAGGTTTTTAACTATAGAAAGTATTATCATTCCAGTTGTAAATGTTATTACAGCTGCAATGTAGAAGATACTTGTATCTTCAAAACCTGTTGGTATAGGTTTATGATCATATGGATTATATGGACCATATGGGTTTCCATCTGCATATACTGCTGAAACATTTGCAAGGAAAGATGTACCTACAGTTAAAAGAACTGCATATAACTTCCTCATATTTAAAGGGCTAGTTAATTTAAATGCATGAACATTATACTACAACTAACCCTAGAAGTCTACACTATGGGTTATGACTTTCTAAATATAACTCAAGTATCTGTCCTTTATTAATCATATCTTTAGCGTTCTCTGTTCCAATATATCTATAATGCCAACTCTCAAACTTGTATCCTGTAATACTCTCAAAACCCTTCGGAAATGATATTACAAAACCGTATCTATATGCATTATCAATTAACCAATTACTAGCTTTCGTATTAGCAAACGAATCTCCAAGCTTATCCCCTATCTCACTACTACTAAAATCGATAGCTGTTCCTAATTGATGTTGACTATGTCCAGGTCTTGCTGAGAATGTGTCTACATAATCTACATTATTGTTGTTTTTACTTAACCAATTATTGTATGTATTTACCTGCGTTTGATACGATCTATATGCTGACACAATACTTAAATCTATTCCTTGTGATTTTGCATCATTAACCATATTAGTTAAATCAGGTATTAATATGTTCCTAAGATAGTAGCTCTCTCCTCTTCTAATACCTGAGTTACTTGCTTTTACTAAATCTGAAGGTGCATATGTACTTGGTAATTTATACTCTTTATTAACTAATACAAGTAAATCATCGCCACTCCTTTTAGTTGTATATATGACATCTGGGTATCTCCACCAACCACTGTTTGTTGCTGGTTGAGTATTACTGGTTACTTTTTCAATTTCCATAATATCCTCTGGTATAACTTCTACCCACTGTTGTTCTTCCCTCTTTTCATCATCACTGTTTTTATCAATTATCATATCTACTGTTTTAGCAGGAAAGAAGAATATTAAGATTAATAATATTGAGTAGAGAAGAATCTTTTTCATAGGTATATTCTACAGGATTAACGACTAATTTGTCCTATTTGCATATCTAAATATTCTTTCTGGAGAGTTGTAATATTTACATGTATAGAGGATTAAATCTGCTGTGTAATCTGATATGTATGTACTTTCCTCTAATGCATATATTTCATATATATACTCTCTTTGATTCCAATATATACTAACTTTCTCTCCAGTAGTGGTTCTTGGTAAATTAAAGAAAGATATTTGATTTCTTTTTTCATTACTCCAACTAGTATATCCGAATCTATGTGCAGCAAGTATTATTGGTAATTCATCTAGTTCTGGTGTACCGAAATCACTTACTATCCAAGTCCCTTTTAATAGAGCTTTCTTGTAATCCTTTGTTGCTGTTATTGGAGAGTTAACACCTATACTAGGTATAAGCACAAAATATCCTTCTGGAAGATTTGGATTAAATGGAGGGATTTTCTTTTCTTCAACAGGAATGGGTTCTTCTGGTGGTATTTCTTCTTGAGTTACTACTTTAACAATCTTGTTTTCATCATTATCTACTGCATCCGGATTAAGTCTGTACCACACATATGGAGATACAGGTATGGCTACAAGTACTAGAGTAATTAAAATTAGGGAGAATCCAATTATTTGGTAGATATTTAAGAGTTTGTTTATTTTCTCTTTCTTTTTCATATATTTATACATTATCACATATATTATTTAAGAAAAATACCTAAGTTAAGAGCTATAGCTTGGCTCTCTGTAGTATTAAATATACAAGTATTGGTTATTACATATTAGGTCAGGAAATATATTTTGGGGTATGTAAGAATATATTAATAAGTTATTACACCAATATTATGATAAAACAAAGGAATGATTTAGAGGAGTTAAAACTATTTATCGAGATGAATTTTAGAATTCTTGATAAGAAGATATCAATGAAAGATAGAGAGATTGAGGTATTAATTAAAAAGATTAAAAAAGATTTACTACTAGAAGAGTATGAACCCGTCTTTGAAGAGAGAGATATTAAGGTAATATCTTATACAGATGATTAAAGTATTGCCATTGTTGCTACTTTATCATCTTGTCCAACATTCATTACCTTTACTCCACTTGTTTGTCTTCCAAGAGTTGGGATAGCATCAATTGATGACCTTATGACTTTAGATTTCTCTGATATTACAACTATCTCAGCTTTTGGATGGTCAAGGATTCTTGCTACCGCTATCTTTCCAGTTTTTGTTGTTACTCTAAATGTAAAAATTCCTGTTCCCCCTCTTTTCTGTTTGGTGTATTCTGAAAGTTTAGTCATCTTCCCATATCCATACTCAGAGAGTGTGAATATTCTATTCTCATTCTGTCTGATTACTCCCATGCCAACGATAAAGTCAGTTTGGGATTTAAACTTCATTGCTGTTACCCCTCTTGTACTCCTACCTAAAGGTCTTACATCTTTTTCACTAAATCTAATAGATTTACCTTCTGCTGTGACCAGTATTATTTCATCATCTCCTGTTGTTGGCTTAACCCATGTTAATTCATCGTTAATTTCTAATTTTATTGCAGTTAAACCATTAGCTCTAATTTTACAGAATTCATTTAAATCAGTTTTTTTAATTACCCCTCCCTTTGTTACCATTAAGAAGTATTTAAAATCTCTCTTTTTTACAACACCATTCTCATCTTGATCCTCCTGTATCTCCTCTGAGCCCATTACACCACCTTTTGGATCTCTAGTAAGAATAGAGGTAATAATTTCATTTTGATCTAATTGAACTAGATTAATTAAAGGTATCCCTTTTGCAGTTCTACCATACTCAGGTATTTCAAATATTCTTGTACTAAATACTCTACCCTTGTTAGTGAAAAGAAGTAACTCATCATGAGTATTACACAACAGTACATGTTCAATAAAGTCTCCCTCTTTAGTGTCTCCTCCAGATATTCCTTTACCCCCTCTTTTTTGTATTTGGTATGTAGATGGTGGTACTCTTTTAACATATCCAGAGTGAGTAATTGTGATTAGAGTTTCCTCTTGTGCTATTAAATCTTCTTCGGATATCTCGTTTACCTTTCCTTTTACAACTTTTGTTTTTCTACTATCCCCATATGTTTCTTTAATTATTTCTAAATCTTTACTAATAATTGAAAGTATCTTATCTTGATCATCAAGTATAGAGTTGTATTCAATTATATTCTCCTTTGTTTCTTTGTAATCATTCTGTAATTTCATTCTCTCAAGTGCTGCTAATCTTCGAAGTTGCATATCTAATATGGCTTGTGCTTGAACATCTGTAAACTTAAATTTATCCATTAAGTTTGTTTTAGCAGTTTCCTGTGTTTTAGAACCTCTAATAGTTGCGATAACTTCATCTAAGAAATCTAGTGCTTTAAGTAGTCCCTCTAGTATATGTGCATGATATCTTGCTTCTGCTAAATCGTATTCATATCTTCGAATAGTTACTGTTATTCTAAATGAAAGGAACAGTTCTAACATTCTCTTTAGAGATAGCGTTATTGGTTCTTGATCTACTAATGCAATCATATTTGCATTAAAGGTCTTTTGCATCTCTGTATACTTATACAGTTTGTTAAGAACTGTTTTTGGTTGAGCATCTTTTTTAAGTATTACTACTACTCTAATACCATCTTTGTTAGACTCATCTCTAATATCTGCAATACCTGTTATCTTTTTATCTCTTACTAAGTCAGCAATCTTTTCAATCATAAAAGCCTTGTTAACTTGGTAAGGGATCTCAGTTATTACAATCTGATATCTACCGTTATGACCCTCAACAATAGAGGCCTGTGCTCTTTGTAGAATCTTTCCTCTACCTGTTGCATATGCATTTAATATCTCATCTCTGTCATATATTGTTCCACCTGTTGGAAAATCTGGTCCAGGGATAATTTGTATTAACTCTTCTGGGGATATCTCTGATTTAAAATCAGGATATATTACCTCTTTACTTTCCCCTATTCTATCGAATATCTTTTGTATATCCTTTTCATATTCTAGTGAATTTGTATTGATATAATTTTCAAGATAGTTTTCGGGTTTAGAGTTTAATGTTTGTGGTATTACCTCTTTTGATTCTTTAGCTTTTCTAAGTTCATTGTATATAGCTACTCCTTCCCATCTATTCTTTCTTTTAATCATTTCTTGCAAAGCATCTATCAACTCTCCAATATTGTGAGGAGGTATTTGTGTAGCCATACCAACCGCAATACCTTGACTTCCGTTTGCCAAGAGATTTGGAAAGAGTGCAGGTAATACTGTGGGTTCTAATCTTGTACCATCATAGTTGGGTACGAATGTAACCGTACCTTTATTTAAATCTTTCAAAAGTTCTGGAGTAATCTTTCCCATTCTTGCTTCTGTGTATCTCATTGCGGCAGCAGGATCTCCATCTATGGAACCAAAGTTTCCCTGTCCATCTACTAGTATGTATCTTGTATTAAAGGTCTGAGCAAGTTTAACTAAGGTAGGATATACAACACTTTCACCGTGAGGATGATAGTTACCAGATGTATCTCCAGCTATTTTTGCACATTTTCTAAAATGAGATGATGGTGTCAATGCCAAATCATTCATTGCTACAAGGATTCTTCTTTGGGATGGCTTAAGACCATCTTTTACCTCAGGTAGTGCACGGGATACAATAACAGACATAGAGTAATCTATGTAGTTGGATTTCATCTCATCAACTATTGAACGAGGAGTTACCTCCCCGGGTTTAAATGTTACATTAAAGTCTAAATCCTCTTCTTCTTTTACAGCATTAGTATCAACAGAATCACTATTCTCAACTTCAATGATTTCCTGTGCTTCTTTAATTATATTTTCGTTATCTGTATCTGGCATTTATGATATTTAGTTATTTTATAGTGTATTACTTGATATCTTTTCTTGCTCTATTCTACTTTTCTCTTGCTCATAGTTTACTGAAATATTATGTAATTCTTCAAAAGTGTTTTTTGAAACCTTGTTATCAGATGTAATATCTTTTTCATCTAGAGAGGAGAGTGTAGAAGTTTTTATATCTATCCCACTTTCATCATACATATGAGTTGTCAAAATCTTTGAATCTACACCATGATTTTCAAAAGTTGTTTTCCCTGAATAATACTGTTCATTATGTTTTTTAATTTCGTCTAAAAGACCTTTTGCATTTGGGTCATTTTCTAATATTTCAATAGCTCTTAATGTTTCATTTGGTAATCCACCAATTAGTTTTCTTTCAACAAGAGCTGTTAATGCCTGTTTATATTCATCACTTTTATGAATTTCTTCTTTAATAGATTCAAACATATTATTAATTTTAAAAATTAAATATCTAATATAGCTTTCTTAGCATACTTTTGTATAAATCTTCTTCTAGGGGGAACCTCATTACCCATTAACATTTCAAATACCTTCTCTGCTTCCTCGGCATCTTGAATATTTACCTGTTTTAATACTCTTGTTTCTGGACTCATTGTGGTTTCCCATAACTGTCCTGGATTCATCTCTCCTAATCCCTTAAATCTGTTAGCAACAGGACTTTTACCAGCTGCTTTTGCTTTTTTAACAAAAGTATCCTTTTCTGTATCATTTAAGAAGTAGTATTTCTTCTTACCTATTTCTACTTTATGTAAAGGTGGTTGTGCTACATATACATATCCACCATCTATTAACGGTTTAAAGAATCTAAATAGTAGAGTTAATACGAGTGTCGTTATATGTAAACCGTCTACATCAGCATCGCTCATAATTATTATCTTATGATATCTCAACTTAGTAATATCAAGTGTCGTACCTATACCAACACCAAGTGCAGTTGTAATATCCTTAAACTCATTGTTTCCTAATACCCTATCTACTCTATACTTATGTGTATTAATGATTTTACCTCTTAATGGTAATACAGCTTGAGTATGTCTATCTCTTCCCTGTTTTGCACTTCCACCCGCAGAATCACCCTCTACTATGTACAGTTCACAATCTTTGGGATCATTACTAATACAGTCTGCAAGTTTTCCAGGTAGTGTAGTACTTTCAAGTGCACTTTTTCTAATAACAGCATCTCTAGCTGCCTTAGCAGCAGCTTTAGCTTTGTAAGAAAGTATTGCTTTATCAATTATTGCCTTTGCCTCTTTAGGATGTTCATCAAAGTATACAAGTAGTTCATCTCTAATTACCTTAGCAACAGCATTTTTAACCTCTGGGTTATTTAACTTAATTTTTGTCTGTCCTTCAAATTGAGGATTAGTTACTTTTACGGATATAACTGCGGTTAGACCCTCTCTTACATCATCACCATTTAATGTTGTTGTTAATCCTTTAAGAAGCTCCGATTTCTGTGCATATGTATTTATTGCACTTGTTAAAGCAGTTCTAAAACCAGCTAGATGAGTACCGCCCTCTGGATTGATGATATTGTTTGTATAGCATTTAACATTTTCGTCCATACTGTTCGTGTACTGTATTGCTGCTTCTACTACAATATCCTCATGTTCTTTCTTAACATAAAAAGGTATTTCATTTACTAACTTCTCATCTATGTTCATAAAAAGAACATATGATTTAATCCCATCTTCAAAATACAGGTCATATATTTTGGGTAATTTCCCTTCCTCTACTCTTTCATCTTTAATAGATATTCTTAAACCAGCTGTTAAATATGCATGTTGTCTACACTTTCGGACTATCTCTTTAAAATCAAAATCTGTTTCTGTAAATATCTGATCATCTGGCATAAATCTATGTTCAGTTCCCGATATATCATTTCCTACAGCCCCAATTTTCTTTACAGGAGCTTGTGGAATACCCCTCTTATACTCTTGTTGGTATATGCCCCCATCTCTTGTTACTGTAGTAATCATCCACTCAGAGAGTGCATTTGTACATTTCATACCCACACCGTGTAAACCTCCCGATACTTTGTAAGCACCCTCTTCGAACTTACCACCTGCGTGTAAATTAGTCATTACGGTTTCTAATGTAGATACCTTAGTTTGAGAGTGTATTTCAACAGGAATTCCTCTACCATTATCCTTAACGGATATAGAACCATCTTTATGAAGGGTAACCAGTATCTTATCGCAGTATCCACCTATGGCTTCATCTACAGAGTTATCTAATATCTCTGTAAAGATATGGTGTAAACCTACTCTATCTGTGGACCCAATATACATAGCGGGTCTTTTTCTAACTGCTTCTAATCCTTGTAAAACTTGGATATTTGATGCACCGTAATCACTCTTTTTTGTCATTATCTATGTTTTCAAATTAGTAAGTACAATATTTTTTTCAAAGTCCAATGTATATTCTATATATTATAGGGCGAAAAGTGAATAGTCAAATTATATTGTTAATACAAGAAAAAGATTCTCAAGTAACAATCTCTTATTTCCATTCGCATTGATTCTATACCTTGTTTTAAGAATATGTCTAATACTATCAGAAACACCCTTTGTATCCTTTTGTTTATCTATTAAATCTTTTAAAATATCCTGATAGTAGAGCTCTAAATCTCTTAGAAATTCCTCAACCTTTTCTTTATCTTTTGAAATCTTTTCAATTTCATCAAATGCCTCTAACATATTTTTTCCTAATACTTTATGGTAACTATACTCTACTCCCTTTTCGGTACCCTCTTTACAATATATCTTCATTGATCTAGATATTACTGTAGGTAGAATACTTTTCTCACTATTAGTTGTAAGTATATAAGCAGTACTCTCTCCCCCCTCCTCAAGTGCTTTCAAGAGAGAGTTTTGGGCTTCAACTGTCAATTTTTCTGCTTGAGGTATTAAAGCTATCTGAACCTTTTCTTTGTAAGGAGAGAATATCATCTCTTTTTGTAAATCTTTTACATCCTGTATACCAACACTTTTAATATTTTGAGATTTAAGAATATGTATATCTGGATTATTTATACTGTTGTCTATATCAAAATCTTTCTCCCAAAGTAAACTAATTAATTTTTTTACTTCCTCCTTTATATTCTCTTGATTATTTCCTAGAATAAGGTATGTCATATATTAGATTCTATCATAAATACTATTAAATTAATCATATATATTAATGAATTTAGATATAAAAGAGGTTGATAACGGTAATCTTTTTGACGATTTTATTAAGAATACCCCTAACTCTAATTTCATGCAGTCATGTAATTGGAGTATGTATCAGGAGAAAGGTTTAGGAAGGAAAACATACAGACTAGGATTTTTTAACCAGGAAGAATTAATAGCTACTGCATACTGCTATGAAATACCTCAGACATTTGGGAGGTATATTTACTGTTCAAGAGGCCCCATATTAAAAACTTTAGATTCTAAAATATACAAAGAGGTCCTAGAAAAATTAAAAGAGTATTTTAAAGATAAAGGGTATGTATTTCTAAAAATAGATCCTAGTATTAAAAATGATAACTCTGTTTCTGATGTACCACTAAAGATAGGATTTAGGAAGTGTATTAATTATGTACAACCAGAAACACCATGGTTTTTAGACTTGGTAGAGGGTGATGAAGAGAAACAGATGAAATGGTGTCAGGAACACGGTATGGGTAAAAACTATCCTACATATATTCGTAAGGCAAGGAAATTAGGTGTAACAGTAAGATTCTCTAAAGATATTAAAGATTGGGAACTATTTACTAAGTATTTAAGAGAAAGTTCAAACAAAAAAGATTTTGTTATAAATAACTCACAGTATTATGTTAAACAGTTAGAGTACTTAGGAGATAGTAATGAAATTCGTTTAGCCATTGCACAGTATCAGGGACAACCCCTTGCTATGTTAATACTTTCTTTTTTTGGTAATGAGGTATCCTGTTTGTATAGCTGTCAGACTGGTATAGAGACAAAACTTAGAGCACCAATGTTACTTAGGTGGGAGTGTATTTTACAAGCACAAAGGGAGGGATTTAAGTACTTTAATTCATGGGATGTGTTACCTGATGAGAAGTACAAACCTCAGGCACCTCGATATGGTTATTCAAATTTTAAAAGAGGTTTTGGAGGATACCTTGTTAGATATCAAAGATGTATGGATTACCCCTACTCCTCTTTGAAATATACCCTAGTTCGTTTGCTTGATTTGTATAGAAGAATTAGGTATTACAGAGACAGATAAGTATTAGATTATAGGTCGTGCATAGAACTCTTTCTACTGCTATTATTATCTAAGATTAAATTACTGTCCATTTTATTGTGGCCCAGGAAACGCTACTTACATATTTACAAAAACAAGGAGTTATTAGTGATACTGATGCTGTTCGTGTACAGGTAGAAAGAACAAGATCCCCCAAGAGTGAGGAATCAATTATTAGGGAGATGAAACTAGCAGATGAGTTAGCTATTGTTAAAGCTAAATCAGCTCTGTTTAATATTCCCTATGTTAATCTAATTGAAACTACTGTACCAGAAAGCATTATTGCAGAAGTCCCAATAGACAATCTTAAAAAATACAAATCAGTACCTTTTGAAAGGGGTGATGACTATGTTAAGTTAGCAATGATTGATCCTTTTGATATACAAGCCACACAAGCCCTACAGAGAAAATATCCTCCGAATACCAAACTGATTGTATATATTACTACAGAGGATGGTATCAATTTTATACTTGATAGAAGAATTGGTGATGTAATGAGTACAGAGGTTACAGAGGCACTAGAAGATGTAGATGTTCCTGTACAAGAGATTAGCGAGGATCCGAGTTTAATAGATAGTATAGATTTAAAAAATGCTCCTGTTGCTAGGATAGTCAACTCTATAATGCAGTACGCTGTTACATCAAAAAGCTCAGATATCCATATAGAGCCGATGGAGACTAGATTAAGGGTAAGATTTAGAATCCATGGAATGATGACAGAGAGGCTATCGTTACCAAAAACGCTTGGTCCAGCAGTCATATCTCGTGTTAAGATTATGTCTAATTTAAAAATAGATGAAAAAAGAGTTCCTCAAGATGGAAGATTTCAGGTTAAGGTTAAGAATGCAAAAGTAGATATTCGTGTTTCTGTTATGCCAATGATTTATGGTGAGAAGGTAGTTATGCGTTTGCTTGAATCAGATACATCTGGTATTACACTAGAATCTACTGGTTTAAGAGGTAACGCTTACAAAACATTCCTAGATGCTCTAAGTGTTACTAATGGTATTGTTCTTGTTACTGGTCCTACAGGTAGTGGTAAAACTAGAACATTAGCATGCTCATTAATTAAGGTTAATGATCCTAGTGTGAATATAATATCACTTGAAAATCCTGTTGAAATCAGAGTACCAGGTGTAACCCAAGTACAGATTAACCCAGATGTGGGTCTTACATTTGCTAACGGTTTAAGATCTGTATTAAGACAGGACCCTGATATCGTAATGGTTGGAGAGATAAGAGACCAAGAGACTGCAGAGCTTGCTATACAAGCATCCTTAACGGGTCACTTAGTACTTTCTACTCTTCACACAAACAGTGCACCTGCTGCAGTACCAAGATTACTTGATATGGGTATGGAACCATACCTTCTTGCATCAACTCTGCGTGTTCTTGCTGCTCAGCGTTTGCCAAGAAAAATATGTACACACTGTATACAGGCGGTTCCCGCTTCCCCAGAAGAGTTAAAAGATTTAGTAAATGAATTATCTGGTATTAAGAGTTTTGATTTGGTTAAATATTTAACACAGGTAATTAATGCTAAAAAAACAAAGGGAGAAGAAGGCTCTGCAGTTTTAAAACAGCCAGAGGTTGGACCAGACGGACAACCAATTGTATATATTTACAAGGGTGCTGGTTGTGATAGATGTGGTGGTTCAGGATACTCAGGTAGAATTGGTATATTTGAGGTGTTGGATGTTACAGATAAGATTAGTAGAATGATTATGCAAAATGTAACAGCACAAGATATTGAAAAAGAAGCTAAAGAAAACGGTATGATTTCAATGATTCAGGACGGATTCTTGAAAGTTTTAGAAGGTATCACTACAATAGAAGAAGTCCTAAGGGTGTCAAAAGAATAATTTTAGGATATAATGAAAAAGAATGGATAACAGTACTGCCCAAAATACTACAATACCATACCCAGATGTGTCCCAAGGTATTGCAACAAATCAACAGAATTCATCACCTCAAGGTGCTGTTTTGCAACCAAATACTACAAGTACAACCCCTACTCCTTCTGACGATAAGATACTTCAGGACTTAGCATCTCAGATTAAGAATTTAAATGGCTCTACAGATACACCCATTACTACCACACCAGATATTGCAAATGTTCAAACTCCAATTCCTCCAGTTGAGCCAAAAACAGAAGTTACTCCTGAGCCAGTACCAACAGTTGATATATCTGCTCCTGTACAAGAGCCTGTTGCTGAAACTCCATCTGCACCTATTCCTGAACCAGAAATCCCAAGTTCAATATTAACCCCTGCTCCTGTTGAAGTTCCTCAAGACTTAAGCAATATTCAAGAGGCAACCCCTATTAACGATTTTAATCCAGATGGTACACTTAAGGGAGTTGTTGATAATAACTTGCAAGATATTATACCTGGAGAGAAAGTTCCTAAAGCCTTAATAAGAAATCCTAAGAAAGATAATTTGGCCAAACCACTTGATGAAGTATCTCAAGAGGAGCAAGCACCAATGATGGTTTCTGATACTACAAAAATAGATGAACTCTTAAAATATGCAATACAAAATAATGCCTCAGATTTGCATATTACCGTTGGTTATCCCCCCATTATTAGAATAGATGGGGAGCTAAAAGAGATTAGTGATCAAGTTATTACACCTGAGCAAGCAGAGGAGTTAATATTTCCTGTTCTTTCGGATGAAAAGAAAGAGCTTTTAGAGGTTAATAGGGAGATAGATTTAGCCTACTTTCATGAAGGAGATATGCCTGCAAGATTTAGAATAAATGCTTACTATACAAAAAAGAATCTTGCAGCTGCTTTTAGATTAATACCTTCTCGTGTAAGAAGTATTGATGAACTAATGTTACCAAATATCTATCATCAGTTTGCACAATTAAAACAGGGCTTTATACTTGTAACAGGTCCAACAGGTCATGGTAAAAGTACAACTCTTGCAG